>PGZG01000130.1 GCA_002840115.1 Gammaproteobacteria bacterium HGW-Gammaproteobacteria-14
TTCAGTTTGATAGCAGCGAAGGGCTGAAAACCCTGCTGGTGTCGCCGATGGATTGGGAGAACCAACGTGACACCCCCTACTTCCGCCGCCTGATTGATCGTGCCGGCCCGGCAGCACCGCTACAAGAAGCGCTGGTAACACGCAGAACCAACACGGTACTCGATGTGCTCGCTGATATCGGCCTGAAAGCGGAAGACATCGACTACATCACCTACGACCATATGCACACGGTTAACCTGCAACGCTGGCTTGGCGCCAATGGCCAACCGGCGCTGTTGCCGAATGCAAAACTGCTGATCATGCGTGATGAGTGGGATTGCGCATTGGGTGCGGTGCCCTGGCAGTCACAATGGTTCTGCCCGCACGGGCTTGAAGGCATTCCCGAGCAGAAACTGATCTTCCTCGACGAAGATGTGATGCTCGGCGACGGCAGCGTGGCACTGGTGCGCACCCCCGGCCACACCGAAGGCAACCATTCGATTGTCGCGCACACCGATGATGGTTTGTTTGTCACCAGCGAAAACGGTGTCAGTCTGGATGCCTATGCGCCGGAGCTGTCACGGATTCCGAAAATTGCCGAGTATACCAAAGTGACCGGTGCCGAGGTTATTCTGAATGGCAACACTCAGGAGCAGGCAGTGGAGCAGTACATTTCCATGGTGCAAGAGAAATACATCGCTGGGCCGTCAAAGCAGCATGAGAAGGTGCCAAACATGGCGTTATCGTCGGAGTCTGATGGCTTCTGGCTGTTTCCTGGCACCCAGCCCAGCTTCAAAATGGGGTCACTAAAATTCGGGACACTGAAAAATAAATAAAAACCTGAGCAAAGCTCCATAAAAAAGCCCGGCGGTTATAAAAACCGTCGGGCTTTTTTATGGAGCTTGTCGATATAAAGCGCCCGAGTAGCGCAATCACATTTAACCGACCTTGAACTTACCGGAACCGGGTAATTTTTCTACCAGTTCCGCGCCCAACAACATAGCAGGAGTAAAGCTACCGCCTTCAACCGGGTTATTCATTATCCAGACCGCAATAGTCAGCGCGCCATCCACAGTCAAACTGTAGCCATTAGCAGTTTTAATGCGGACAGTTTTTACCTCGCCCTCGGCATTGCGTGCTTCGCCCCAGACGTAGGTCGGCAACTTTTCCCGCGCAGCTTCATCCGGGCCTTTAACGTATTTACCAGCCAGTTTTTTCAGCAACGCCTGCATCCAGTTTGTACCCATCAGTGGCCGCACCAGATTCATCATCTGGGCACCAATCACCATGGACTTTGGCATGGGAAACCAAGTGTCGATATTTGCAATCCCGGTGGTGTAATAGGCGGTGGACACATCGCCCCAGGGAATCGCCATGGCATAACGCTTGCCACGGCCGAAATCGATTTCGCGGTGCTTCTTGCCCATTGCCGTGTGTACCAGTTTACCGTCGATGCGCTCCAGATTGCCCAGACCCAAACCTTCAATGGCGGTTTTGCTAGTGCCCGGCGACAACCCGGAACTGGTATCAAAGCCCAGCGACAAATGCGTGGCATTCGGCAATAACTGTTTCAGTTTTAGCGCCACACAATCGGTGGGGATCACATCAAAACCGACACCGGAGCACAGCACCACACCCTTTGCCTTGGCACGATCGGCCTGTTGCGGCGCATGGGTGTGTTCAAATACTGGAGCCTCTCCGGTGATGTCCAGATAATGGGCGCCCACTTCCAGACAGCCTTCAATCATCGGCGCACTGGTAGCAGAGAATGGCCCCGCGCAATGCAACACCAGACCAATGCCATCCAGTGCGATACGCACCGCTGCGGTATCCCGCAAATCGAACACCCGGGTTTCAAGATCCAGTTCAGAAGCCAGCGGCTCCAGTTTATCCCGGCTACGACCCGCCAGAATTGGTTGCAGACCAAGGCGCACAGCCTCCCGGGCAATCAAATCACCGGTATAGCCGTTGGCGCCATAAATCATCCACTGCATTGGCTCACTCCGTAATGGCACAATGCGCGCACTGTACCGGCCCTCCGGGCGAAGAGGTACCCCCAAGACGGGTCATTTCACTACACGCACTGTTATGATGCGATTTTACTCGGGAGTCAGCGTGCAGTCCTTACCGGCAAAACAGGACCTGATACTAGTCGGCGGCGGCCATAGCCATGCACTGGTTATTCGCATGCTGGCAATGAATCCGCTGCCAGAGACCCGCCTGACACTGATATCACCGGACTCCCTGGCACCCTACTCTGGCATGCTGCCGGGCCTGATCAGCGGTCATTATTCCATCACCGACAGTCATATTGATTTGCCGCGACTCTGTCAGTGGGCCGGAGTCCGCTTTATTCGTGCAAGAACCACCGCACTGGACGCCCACCTGCGCCGACTCACGCTAAACGATGGCAGCCAGATCAATTACGACTGGCTCAGCCTGGATATCGGCAGCACTCCCGCACTGGATCAGGTTCCAGGCGCCAGAGAGCATGGCATTGCCGTAAAGCCCGTAGCCCACTTCCGGCATCGCTGGCAGGAATTTCTGGATCAAACCCCCAAACATAACACCACCACCCGCATTGCCGTAGTGGGCGGCGGCGCAGGCGGCACCGAAATCGCCTTGGCCCTTCATACTGCATTGGCCCGACGGGGCCGGGCAGCCAATATTCAACTGATCTGTGGCTCAGAGTTACTACCCGGATATCCACCTCGACTGCAACGGGCGATGGCCCAGCGCTTAGCTAACGCCAGTATTGACGTTATCAGCCAATGCCGCATAACCCGCGTCACAGAACAGTGCCTGCATGCCGACAACCTCACCCTGAATTTTGACACGCTGTTCTGGTGCACCGGTGCCAGTGGCGCTGGCTGGTTGGCAGACTCCGGGCTGGAGCTGGACGACAACCATTTCATCCGTGTTGAAGCAACCCTGCAAAGCATCAACCAGCCAACGATTTTTGCTGCTGGCGATTGCGCCGTCATCGAGCAACAGCCCCTGCCCCGCGCTGGAGTCTATGCGGTACGTCAAGCCAAAGTACTGGCCGCCAATTTACGCAGCGCCCTTACCGGCTCACCATTGAAAATCTGGCGTCCACAAAAACGTTTTCTGTCCCTGCTGAGCGCAGGCAATGGCGATGCGGCAGGCAATCGCGGCATTTTGACCGTACAGGGCTCTTGGGTATGGCGCTGGAAAGACCGTATTGATCGACGCTTTATGGCCATGTTTGAACAACTGCCGCAACGTCAAATGTCTGCATCCATAGCCAGCACCGAGCACGATATTCAGCGCTGCGCCGGGTGCGGCGCCAAGGTCGGCAGTGAAGCCCTACAACAAGCGCTCAGCGGCCTGCAACCAGTAACCCATAACAATATTATGGCCGGACTGAACGCCCGCGAAGATGCCAGCATCATTCGTTGGCCCAGCGGCCAACTGCTACTGCAAAGTCAGGATTTCTTTCCTGCCTTTATTGATGAGCCAGCTCTGTTTGGGCGCATCAGCGTGCTGCATAGCCTGAGCGATTTATACGCCATGAACGCCCAGCCCCACTCCGCATTAGCGACGGTCTCCCTGCCGGTGAACCATCAGGTATTACAAAGCCGTGACCTGAAACGTTTGATGCGTGCCGCCGTCGACGAGTTGAATGAAGCAGGTTGCGCACTGGTCGGCGGACATACGCTGGAGGGCCCGCAATTAGCGGCGGGGTTTGCCGTGAACGGCAGTGGCCGCGAAGACACTCTGTTTCATAAAGGGGGTGGTGTTGCCGGTGATCGACTGATTCTCACCAAACCGCTGGGAACTGGCATTATTCTCGCCGGTCTGATGCAACATATCAGCCGGGCACCCGCGGTGGATGGGGCGCTGGAAAGCATGCTCCAAAGTAATGCAGCTGCGGCAGCCATTTTTTCCAAACACGGGGTACGCAGCTGCACGGACATTACCGGTTTTGGTTTGCTCGGCCATTTACTGGAAATGTGCCAGGCTTCTGGCCTCAGTGCAGAACTAGAATGCGAGACGGTTCCCACCCTGACTGGGGTCATGGCACTGATCCAGCGGGGAGTACATAGCACACTGAAAACCGCCAATGATGCCGTACTGACTCAAACCGATTGCGCAACCCGGCTGTTAATGCACCCCCTGCTGACACTGCTGACCGACCCGCAGACCAGTGGCGGATTACTGGCGGCGGTTTCTGCCCAACAGGTAGATGGCTGCCTCCAGACCCTGAAATCAGCAGGTATTGTGGCCGTTGATATCGGCAAGCTGAAACCGCGGCAAACGCGACTGCTAAAGCTTGTTTAGCTGTCCCTGTTTAGTCCTCCGGTTAGCTATGCCGGGTTAGTTTTCGCAGCATTTAAAGGCGCTATAGTGCCTGTTAGGAGTACGTAAATAAGTGGCAGTCTCTGTGCTGTAGCAAACATTACTTCGGTCATAACACTGCTATGCTCTGCTAACAGTTCCAACAACAGCCTCGGAGGTTCCATGCAACGCTCACGTACAATGTCACTGTTTGTCACCCTGTGCTTTTTGTCCGTGCAATTGTGGCTCCCCGCACATGCGGCTCTAATGTCCTCTTCACAGGCAATCGCTGAACAACATCGTGTCGACCAACAAGCACGCATCATTGAAACCTTTCAACGCGATGAACTGGCAACCCTGCTTGGCAAACATGGCGTAGATAGCCAACAGCTAGGACAACGCCTTGACCGCTTGACTGATCAGGAAATTGCCAAGCTGGCCGCCGAGATCGACCAGTTGCCCGCCGGTGAAGGTGTGCTGGGCGTGGTGTTGGCAGTGTTCCTGATACTGATCCTGCTGGACCTGCTGGGTGTCACCAATATTTTCCCCGCTATCCAATCCTGACCGGCATTGCAGCGGTAACCAATGACACCGTGGCACACGAGTAAGCCAAGGTGGCAGTATGGGGCAATCCTGCTGTTCTTGCTGACAGGAGGCTGCCAACAGCTGCCACCAGCTCCCTATGCGCCAGAGCAGCAAATTACGGTGCCATTTTTTCCACAAACGGATTACCACTGCGGCCCCGCCGCCTTGGCCTCCATGCTTCACTGGGGAGGCGCGGAGGCGGATCTCGACGGCTTGATTGATGAGGTCTGGTTGCCCGGTCGTCGCGGCAGTCTGGCCATAGAGCTTGACGCCGCCGCCCGGACCCGTGGCTTGCTGGTATACCCTCTGCAACACCCGGATCATCTCTGGGCAGAATTGGACGCCGGACACCCGGTGCTGGTGCTGCAAAATCTTGGCAGCCCACGCTGGCCGCGCTGGCATTTTGCGGTGGTGATTGGCTATCGGGATGGTGGGCAGAGAGTTCTCCTGCATACCGACACCCGCCCCTCACACAGCAGCCACTGGAACCGCTTTATTCGCACCTGGGCACGGGCGGATTTCACCGGTTTTGTGATGCTACCGGAAGGCAAACTCCCTGCCACTAGC
>PGZG01000131.1 GCA_002840115.1 Gammaproteobacteria bacterium HGW-Gammaproteobacteria-14
TTGACCTTTGCGCAAAGTGATCTTGCCATGACGGGGGGTCTCAGCGATTACTTGATCCCAGCGATGTTGCATGGTGAACAGAATCGGCCTTTCAAAAGCGCTGAGCGTAACATCACTGCTGATACGTTGGGGCTGGTTTAGTTGGTGGGCGATATTGAGATTTTTCAGTGAGCCTGTGACGGCTGCGGAGCCGCGACCATCGTTGTTACCAAGCCAGGATTCCAGGCTTTCTGGTAGTGTTGCCTGCCAGTCGATCAGAGTGTCAATGTGATAGGGGCTGGCCAGCTCCATTTTGCCTTCAAGATGAATCGATTCTGAGTCCTTCTGTAGCCATAGGCGGCCAACGTTTAATTGCCAGCGCATGCGAGCTTTCTGCAATTCAACATGATCCAGATCGAGTATGGATGAGCCTGCCTGTAATAGCTGGAACTGGTTCAGCTCACCATCGACAATAGCGATGCCGATTGGCGGACGTAATGATTGTGGCAGAGAAAATGGTTCTGTGATCTCGGTGTCCTGAGCAGTGGCGGGGAGTGTTACCATAAGACCGCTCAGGTGAAGGTCGTTGAGCTGGATCCAACCCCTGAGAAGCGCCTGATATTCCAAAGCTACAAAACCACGATCCAACTCCACTAAAAGCGTCTTATGTGGGGTGCCTGAATCTTCCGAGTTATTTTTTTCTTGATAGCGAAGCCCGGTGACAACAATACCATTCAGTAGAGTGCCATTAATTGTTTCTATGCTTGTTTCTCCCGGAATTAATGGCAGTAACTGGTGAATTATCCAGCGGCTACCACGTTCTGTGCCCAATACTGCAGCCACAAACACCTGAAGCAGGATTAACAGCATAATAATGCCAACGAGTGCGCGCTTCACAGGTCTGGCCCCATGCTGAGGTGCAAGCGCCAGTTACGGTCGGCGTCCACAGGGCGGGCAATATCCACACGAATAGGGCCAAGGGGAGAGCGCCAACGTACGCCAACACCCACGCTGACACGCGTGTCATATTGGGAAAAATCATTAAATGCATTGCCTCCATCACTGAATGCGGCGACTCCCCAGCGCTCTTTAATGGGATAGTCCATTTCTACGCTGCCGACCATCATGTGGCGGCCGCCGATTACCTGGCCGTCTTCGTTGACGGGGCCGATACCCTGATAGGAAAAGCCTCGGATGCTGGTGTCACCACCAGCAAAGAAACGCACTGATGCGGGTAGTGTAGTGACATCATTCACATTGGTATGGCCCAGTTCGAGGCGCGATAAAAGGCGTAGTTTGCCCAGCGATATAATGCCCTTGCCCCAGACTCGTTGTTGTACAAATGCGTCGGTGTTTGAAATAGAGGGGTGTGTGCCACGAACCCCGGTTCCTAACCGCCAACCATGACGCGGGTAGATCGGATCGCTGGTGCGTATTTTCTGAACCTGTATGCCGGGCATTAATAGCTCAATAACATCTCGTTGTTCGCCTGCGGTGAATCGTTCCCGCTCGAAGTCCAGTGAACGAGTAAGTACCCAGCCACGGGGTAGTTCGGTAATCAGGCTGGCGCCAACTCGTAATCGTTCGGTGTCGATATTATTGGTTTCTTCGCTCTGGTAACCGGTGGAAAAGGTTAAGCGATCGCGCATTGGATCGGCGAGTGGAATTTCATAGCTGCTGGATACCCCATAGCGAACAGGTGATATTTCTGTTTCTGCTCGAAGTCGATGGCCGGAGTCGGTGACGTAACGGTTTTCAAAGCCGAGTCGTAGCCGCGGCCCGGTATCCGTGCTTGCACCAATGCCTGCCAGCCAGGCATATTGACGCCGCGAGCTGAGATGCAGTGTTGCCGGAAGTTGTAGAGAATTCGGGTCAGGCTGTCCTCGCTCCAATCGTGCGGTGTTGAAGTAGCCACTGCCGATAAGCGCTTGTTGAGTATGAAGCAATGCATCACTGCTCCATAGTTCACCTTCTTCAAATTGCAAATAACGCTGAGCCATAGTGTTATGCAATATATCCTGATTCAGTGTGAACTCACCAAAGCGATAGCGTGGCCCGCTGTCTAAATGAAGTCGCACATGGGCGACTCTTTGTTGTGGGTCTATTTCCAGTGCATGGCGTGTAAGCCGATGATCGAAATACCCTCGCTGGTTGGCGACCTGCAAAAGGTTGTCGCGCAATGATTGATAGTGATTGTGCCTGAGGATATTGCCTTGGCGAAGAGGACTATTTTCAATCAGGCGTAAGAAAACCGGATCCTCGGCAGCATCCCCGCTCAGTACAATGTCGAGTTCTCCAATCACGACAGGGCGTCCGGATTGAACATCGATATCGGCTGTCCAGCAGCTACCATTTTGTATCAGGCGAATATCAATATTCGCTTCATAAAAGCCAACCGCCTGTGCAGCAGTGCTGGCTCGTCCCTGAAGGTTGCGTAGTATCAAGCGTTCCCGTCGAGTATCTACATCGCAGCTCTCGTTGCGAACATCGAGTGTTGCCTCCAGGTTTTTTACCAGCGATGCATCGTCACCTTTGATGCTGACGGAGGGGGCGGCCCATACGATGGCTGGCCAGAAAACTGAGAAAACTATGGCTGGCCAGAAAATAGCTGGCAGTGAAATACGAGGCATCAGGTTTGGCGCGAGGCCCCGATAACAGGGTCTCGGTAAGCAAGGGGGTGTTGTTGAAGAGAAAATATTGAACATCGCGCCATTGTAGCCGGTTGGTTCAGGGTGAGCGGAATAATAACGCGTTACTGTCTGGCAATATGATCAGTATTCAGTTCCTTCGCCGCGTGAAGGAGCTTGGAGGCGGGGAGTGCAGCGTTGGCTCAGGGCGGTCCCGTTCAAACTCACGGGCAGCAGGGCGTTTTTTCAGACGGCGTTGCAGGGTGCGGCGGTGGATGCCGAGCACTCTGGCGGCTAACGATATGTTGCCGTCGTGTTCATCCAGTACGCGCTGTATATGCTCCCACTCCAGCCGTTCCAGCGATGGAGGTGCGTCCGGTAGAGGTGGTGAGTGCTCATGGGTGCCAGTTAGAGCGCTCAGAATATCTTGTAGCGAAGCGGGCTTGGTGAGGTAGTTCCAGGCGCCTCGGCGGGTGGCGGCTACCGCTGCCGGAATGCTGCCATAACCGGTCAGCATAATAACGCGACAGTCCGGAAAGCGGGTGAGTAGCGGTTCGATGAAGTCGAGACCATTATCACTGCCCACGTTTTGGTCAAGAATGGCTGCTTGGAGAGTATCTAGCGTCGAGAGTAGTTGATGCGCGCCACTGAGGTCAGTGGCGCAATAGACTTGATAGCCGGCACGGGCCAGACGTTGCGCCAGATTATCGAGTAGTAGCTCATCGTCTTCCAGTAAAAGCACTCGGTTATTCATGGGGCGTTACTCCCGGAGACGGGTATGGTCATTCGTGCCTGTGTCCAGCGGGTGTTGAAGGTGAGCTCGAGATTTCCTCCCAGAGAGGCGAGTGTAGTTTCCACCAAGACCAAGCCAATGCCCATGCCGGAACGGTCACCGCTACTGTCGTCGTGGAGGTTGTTGTGACGAGGGCCATCATCGCTTATCTGAATCAGCCAATGTTGGTTATCCCTCTGGCAGCGAGCGACCATTTGGGTTGCACCCGCATCGCAGGCGTTATAGCCGAGATTAGCCAGTATTCGCTGCCATGCTGCAGTGACCAGCATGGGATCATCCGGCCCATGCCAGTGAATCTTCAGGGTGGGGGCCAAGGCGCGCAAGCTTCGTTGTTGTTCGGCAAGTAGTTGCGACAAGGGCGTGCGTTGTTGCGGTGTCTCCGAGTTGTTGCGCTTGAGAGTGTCAGACATTCTGTTGGCCAGCTTTTTGATTTGCTGCAGCGCCTGCTGCTGGGCCTCATTCTGACCTGGTTCCAGGTCATCGGTGAGGAGCATCAGGGTGGTTAGTGGCGTATTAAGCTCATGGGCGCGGTCTGCAAGGTCTGCGGCAATTTCGTACATTCTCTCCCGTTGTAATGCCAGCGTGAGCTTGGTTGCCTGTTGCTGTTGCTGTTGTTGCGCTGCTTTTTGCAATGCCTGACCCAGCCCGCCGAGTACGGCTGCCATCGCACTAAATACCAGCCACATGCCGATACCGTGCGTCATGCTCATATCATGTAGGTCGTGCAGATGATGATGTTCCGGCATGGGATGTCCACGTAAACTGAGGCCATAGCCAATAACCGCCAACAGAATAATAGGAGCTAAACGCAGCAGTGGTAATGAAAGAGAGCCAATCAACACCGGGATCAGCAAATAGAAAGTTACCGGGTTACCGGAGCCGCCGAGTTGATGCAGTAGCCCCAGAAATAGCAGGATATCTGCGCCGATTTCCAATGTGAGTAGGTGCTGCTGACTGTTGCTTTCGAAATGTCGCGTCGGCCAGTACAGCGCTGAAGGTAGCCAGAGCAGTGTTAGCCAAAACAGTACGGTTAGTGCAGGCATGGGGGAGAGTGAGTGCGCCCAGGCGGTCGCAAATAACAGTGCGAAAATAACCACTGCGATGCCGCGTAGCACCAGCAAACGCTGGCGCCAGGCGAGTAGGGCCACGGAAGGTAAGCTAGACATGGAGGCTCCGAACATCAGTACCTGTAGTGTAACCGGTCATGGTGTTTGGTGCCTGCGGTAGGATGCCGCAGTCAGACGGGTCGTAATGCTCGACCGGACAACATGTAGCCAGCAAAAGTGGGAAGCTTTGGGTGTTGCCACTGGTTCAAACCGCTGACATCGAAGCCTGCGTCGCTAAATACGGTTTTGCTATCTCGACTCAGATGGCAGCCACAGGCCAACGGTGTCCATAACGGCTCAATGATTCTCTGAGTGCGACGCCAGCCAGGTTTTTTGTGGGCTACATGCTCTAAAACCAGCAAGGCCCCACCGGGCTTTAACACTCGGAATACTTCTGCGGCGGCGGCTTGGTAATCTGGGATGGTGCAAAAGACCAGACAGGCGATCACCGTATCAAAGTGATGGTCTGGCCAAGGCAGCTTTTCGGCGCCCGCATTTATTAAATGGAATCTTTCAGGGTGTGGAGCAGTAGAGGCAAATTTGCGCGCTTCTGCGAGCAGCGCCTCGCCAGGTTCAATGCCATGAATTTCAACGGCGGACTTTGCGTAGAAGGGGAAATTGGCGCCGTTGCCGACGCCAATTTCCAGTACTCTTCCTTGCGCCTGACTGATCAGATGCTGCCGGTCCCGGTTTAGCGGGCGTGTGGCCCAGTCCAAAACCTTCGGGAAGATATGATCCTCATACCAGCCAAGCACTGCGGGTCTCCTTTAGCGGCGGTCCGGCAGTTTGTAGTTCTCCGGATTTTCCAGCATGTCCATCGTCATAATGGGACT
>PGZG01000132.1 GCA_002840115.1 Gammaproteobacteria bacterium HGW-Gammaproteobacteria-14
CTGCGTATTTATGATACCGCGGCGCTTAGCCTGAATGATTGCCGAATTCAGAAGGACAGCATTCTCGGTTCGGCGGAGGTCGCGGACACGGAAGAGGCGCGCAAGAAAGCCTTCGGCGGGGGAATGCAGACCTTTGATAATACTCGTCCGCAGGTGGCGGCAATGGCTCTGGGTGTTGCTCGGGCTGCGCTGGAAATTACCCGTGAAATTCTTTCCAAAGAAGGGGTTATGGCCGATTTCTCGAAATCACTTAATAACTCTACTGCGATCGAAGCCGAGATCTATCGGATGGAGGCGGACCTTGATGCGGCCCGCTTGATGACCTACAAGGCGGCCTGGATGGCGGATAACCGTCAGCCAAACTCAAAAGAAGCCTCCATGTGTAAGGCCAAGGCCGGGCGGGTGGGTAACTCCATCACCCTGAAGTGTGTGGAGCTGTGTGGTGAGCTGGGTTACTCCGAGCAGTTCCTGCTGGAGAAGCTGGCCCGGGATTCGAAGATTATCGATATCTTCGAAGGCACCCAGCAGATCCAGCAGTTGATTGTAGCGCGTCAGTTGCTGGGCTTGTCGTCGCGAGAACTCAAATAACCCGGAAATCAAAACTCGGACCTCAATATCTGTGGGAGCTTGCTCGCAGGCGAAAGCTCTGAGCGAACCAGCGTCACCACCGTGCCAAGGCGCAACCGCCGCCATAATCCTCCGGGGTGACCGCTACGCTGAGTCACCCTCCGGATTATGGTGGCGTTCACGCCGAACGGAGACACCGAGCCGCCGAGAGTCAAGGGTGAAGCAGGGAAAGCAAAAGCAAAAAGAGAGTGGAAAGAGTAAATGCCGACAAGCATCAGGATGTGAGGTCTGGCCTCTGTCAGGGTTTGCCGGGACTGTGTGAGCCAGGGATGGCGAACGCAAGCCTCCAGCAACTGTCTTCTATGCCCCTTCCCGGCATGCACTTAGGTAGTCGCGCATTCTCGCATTCAGAATAACCAGGAGTTTACGCATAGACGCCACAATGGCGACTTTTCCCTGTTTACCCCGCTGGCGCAAGGATTGATAGAATTCGCGCAGCCGTGGCTCGTAGCGAATAGCAGTCAATGTCGACATGTAGAGCACAGAGCGGATGCTGGCACGCCCACCCCAGATGCTGCGTCGACCTCGTAGCAAGCCGCTGTCACGGGCAAGAGGGGCCACACCAACCAGCTTGGCAATGGCCTTGCCATTGAGTCGACCCAGTTCGGGTAATTGTCCCAATAGGGTAGCCAATAACACAGGCCCTACTCCCTTGAGGGCGCGCAAGGCTTGCGCCTGAGGTTGTGCCGCCACCAACTCCGCGATGCGGGCGTCCATATCCTTGAGTTGTTTCTGCCAATAATCCAGCGACTGCCTGGCTTGATCGCGTAGCCAATTATCCGTCAAGTTTGCCGTGCGCTGACGCTCCTGCTGTAACACCATCTGTATTTGGTGGCGGCGTTGCTGGTATTCGGTCAGCTGACGCTGCCACATGGCAGGTGGTTCGTAGGGTGTCAGCTTCAGCACCTGCGCCATATGCGCCAGTACGCGAGCATCCAGCCGATCAGTCTTGGATAACTGACCACACGCCTTGGCAAAATCCCGAGCCTGTCGCGGGTTTACCCGCACTACCTCGAAACCCGCAGCGAACAAGGCATCTAAAGCAGCCTGTTCATAACCGCCAGTGGCCTCGAGAACAACCTGGCCTGTCTGGAACTGACGCAGCCACATGGTCAGTTTGGCAAAGCCCTGACGGGTATTGGGGAATCGCTGTTCCTCACCCCGTTCATGAACATGAATATCCAGCCACGTTTGGCTGACATCAATTCCGATACCGTAAGTCATGGCAATCTCCCTTATGCTATGGGGGTCGAGAGTGTCTCCCGTCAGCCCTGCCTTATCAGTGCGAGTGTCGGCTCGGGCAACTGTTCGGGCGTATGCACGGGAGATTCCGGCGTGGCGACCTTGCTGGAGGACGGTCACTCGGACCCAGGGACGAACGGTCGACCACGCCGGCTCTCGACCCTAACTTTGACAGAAGTCCAAGAGATAAGGGATGGATCTACGGCGTGCCCCGGCAGGCCCTGACAGAGGCCAGACCGGCCGATCACTGCCACACGTTTTTCCCGATACAGAGATCGCGACCTTCATAGCCATTGACGCCCACCCCGTCCCGTAACACCCTAGGCGCCTTTCTATGCCGACGGGAAATCAGCATGTCTTTTGCCAATCAAGTGGTTTGGATCACCGGGGCGTCAAGTGGTATCGGTGAAGCGCTGGCTATGGAGTTCAGTCGTTACGGTGCTCGGGTGGTGTTATCCGCTCGCCGCGCCGACGAACTGGAGCGGGTGCGGCAGCGGCTGGTTTGGCCTGAGAATCATCTTGTGGTGCCACTGGATATGGCTCAGCCGGAAGCGTTCGGGACGGCGGTGGAGGCCGTGCGCAATCATTTCGGCCGCCTCGATATTCTGGTGAATAATGCGGGCATCAGCCAGCGATCGCGAGCTATGGACACAGACATTGCGGTTGACCGGCGGGTAATGGAAATCAATTTCTTCGGCGTGATTGGGCTGACCAAGGCGGTACTGCCCTGGTTCCGCGAGCAGCGCGGCGGTCGAGTGGTGGTGATTTCCAGTTTGGTGGGAGAATTACCAACACCGCTGCGCTCAGCCTACTGTGCCTCAAAGCATGCGCTACACGGCTGGTTTGAATCCCTGCGAGCGGAAGAATATGAGCATGGCCTGAAAATACTCATGGTGTTGCCGGGTTTTGTCCATACTCAGGTTTCCGTCAATGCGGTGACCGCCGACGGTAGCGCCCATGGGAAAATGGATGACTACCAAAAGCAGGGGCTGGCTGCAGATGTCTGTGCCGAACGGATTATTCATGCCGTGCAGCGTGACCGTGCTCAGGTTATTATCGCCGGCCGCGAAGGGTTGGGCATTTGGCTGAAACGCTGGTTCCCGGCTTTATACCGCGCCATTATTCGCCGCGTAAAAGTTACCTGATTCGAGATCAACATGGCCACCATCACCGACGAGTTACTACCCAAGCATCGGGTTCGTTATAACAAGCTGCACAAGCGGCTGCGTCGTGAGGTGGGGCAGGCGATTGCCGATTTCAACATGATTCAGGATGGCGACAAAATCATGGTTTGCCTGTCCGGTGGCAAAGATTCCTACACCATGCTCGATATTCTGCGCAGTTTGCAGCTCAGTGCACCGATTCGTTTTGAGTTGGTGGCAGTGAATCTGGATCAGAAGCAGCCCGGTTTCCCGGAGCATGTATTGCCGGAGTACCTGGAAAAGGAAGGTGTGCCTTATTACATTCTGGAAAAGGACACCTATTCCATCGTTAAGGAAAAAACTCCGGAAGGCAAAACCACCTGCTCGCTGTGCTCCCGGCTACGGCGTGGGACCTTGTATGGATTCGCTGAGGAAATCGGCGCCAATAAGATCGCTCTGGGTCATCATCGTGATGATATTGTCGAAACCCTGTTTCTGAACCTGTTCCATGGCGGCAAGCTGAAAGCCATGCCGCCCAAGCTGCGCAGTGATGACGGCAAACATGTGTTAATTCGACCGCTGGCCTATTGCCGAGAGAAAGATATCGAGAAGTATGCAGCCTATAAGGAATTTCCGATTATTCCCTGCAACCTGTGCGGGTCCCAGGAAGGGCTGCAGCGGCAGGTGGTGAAAGAGATGCTGCAGCAGTGGGATCGTCAATTTCCTGGCCGTATCGAGAGTATTTTCGCATCGCTTCAGAACGTGGCTCCCTCGCAATTGGCGGACACACGGCTGTTCGACTTTATTAATCTGGAGCAGGGTCGGGTGGGGCGTGAGGCGGGCCAGCCACACCGGCTGGATGTGCTGAGTCTGTAAGCGCAGATTTTGCTGTTTGGTATTGTTTGGGTAGCTGCTGCGGTAGTTGTTGGAGTAAATGACCCAAGGGTCACGCCGTTGCCCACAGGGCGCATGAACTGTGCCGCGCAATCCGTTAGAATCGCCGCCTTCGCTGGCCGGGCCCGTGCCCGGCATCCGTTTTATTTGACCGGATAAAGGTACCCGTCCCATGACTGATCGCATCACGCACGGCACCCTTGAAATCGCCTCGGATCTGCACGATCTGGTGGTCAACCGCATTATTCCCGGCACCGGCATTGATGCCGGCACGTTCTGGTCCGAGCTTGAAAAAGTCGCCACCGACCTGATGCCGAAAAACAAGGCACTGCTGGCCAAGCGTGATGAAATTCAGGCAAAAATTGATGCTTGGCATCAGGCCCGTCAAGGCAAGCCGCTGGATATGGTCGAGTACAAGGCATTCCTGACCGAGATCGGCTATCTGCTGCCGGAAGGTGAGGCGTTCAGCGTCACCACCGCCAATGTGGATCAGGAAATTGCCGCCATCGCCGGCCCACAGCTGGTGGTACCGGTGATGAATGCCCGTTACGCGCTGAATGCGGCCAATGCCCGCTGGGGCAGCCTGTATGACGCCCTGTACGGCTCGGATGTGATCAGCGACGAAGGCGGTGCCGAGAAAGGCGGCGCCTACAATCCCAAGCGCGGCGCCAAGGTGATTGCCTGGGCTCGTCAGTTGTTGGACGACGCGGCGCCGCTGGCCACGGGTTCCCATGCGGATTCGCAGAAGTACAGCATTGTTGATGGCAAGCTGGTGGTGAAAACCGCAGCCGGTGAAACCGGTTTGAAAAACCCGGAGAAGTTTGTCGGTTTCAGCGGCGATGCCGCCGCACCGAAAGGCATTCTGCTGGTTAACAATGGTCTGCATATCGAAATCCAGATCGACGCCAGCCATCCGATTGGCGCCGAAGACCCGGCCAACGTCAAAGACCTGTTGCTGGAATCGGCGGTCACCGCCATTCAGGACTGCGAAGACTCCGTCGCGGCGGTGGATGCCCAGGACAAGGTGGTTGCCTACAGCAACTGGTTTGGCCTGATGAAAGGTGATCTGGCAGAAACCATGGAGAAGGGCGGCCGAACCATCACCCGCACCCTGAACCCGGACCGTGAATACAGTGCCGTCGATGGCAGCACCTTCAGCCTGCATGGCCGGGTATTGTTGCTGGTGCGCAACGTTGGCCACTTGATGACCAACAACGCCATTCTGGTGAATGGTGAAGAGATTCCGGAAGGCATTATGGATGCCATGGTCACTGTATTGGCGGCCATGCATGACTTGAAAGGTCTGGGCAAATACCGCAACAGCCGCACCGGCTCGGTGTATATCGTTAAGCCGAAAATGCATGGCCCGGAAGAAGTGGCGTTTGCTTGTGAGCTGTTTGGCC
>PGZG01000133.1 GCA_002840115.1 Gammaproteobacteria bacterium HGW-Gammaproteobacteria-14
CCTGTGGGTTATGGATGGTGACCTTCTGAAAACCACAGTCTTTGAATTGCTGTTGTGCCTCCGTATCGTTACCGAAGTGGAAGCTCACCTGGCTTCTTGATGCAGCCCCCAGCATGCCGCCCAGCGTCTTCATGGTTTTATGGAACGGATGATCATGAAACAGCGGATAGTTATCGGTGAGATAGGTGCCGGAAGGGTATTGGCTCAGTAACGTCTGTAGGCGTGTCCAGAAGGGATTGATGGACTCTAGTGAAAAATAATTTACCAGCCCCTCGGTAATCACGAGTAAGGGCTGGGAGCGATCAAAGGATTTTTCGGCGACGGTTTCCAGCGCGTCGATCCCTTCGGTGGAGAAAATATTCAGGGGGACAACGCGATGTTTGTCATTCAGGCGTTGTTCTGTGGACAGCAGGCGATGTTTGCGTGCAGCCATATCCGGGAGGTCGGCTTCTACATAGTTGAGATGCGGATATTGCTCGCGGAAGCGATAGCCACGAGGTGACAGGCCACAGGCAATTTCCAGAACCTGAGTGACCCCCTTGTTCTCAATGGCATCGCGGAGCAGGTGATCAATCAGATGATGGCGCTGTAGCAGAAAGGTGCGAATGTTGCCGCCGGCAATTTTGCCGCCAATATATTCAAACGGCGCTAACGCATGATAGAAAAGGCTGCCCCGTCGAGTATGGAATGCGGGAGCGGAAAGGCCATTGGCGTACCAGACATGGCCGGTATACAGGGCAGTGAAACTGATTGAAGAGGTATCTTTATTACGCGATGCCATGGGGTTACCTGAATGATAAAGGGTAGTAATGTTTTCTAGTGGCCATCCCGTGTTGATTGGCCGCATATAGTATCAATATTGTGTCATTGCTCGGCAGCTTGCAGTTGCTCGCGTAATTCAAGCAGTACACGACGCACATCGACATCAGCTTCCGCAGCCACGGCAGCCTGAAAGTCTTCTTCACTGCCGCTGGCAATGGCGCCCAGCAGGTCCATATCCATTTCCGGCATGTCCTCGTCGGAAAACTCCGGTGTCATGGAGGCCAGCTCGCGTAGCTCAATCATGGCGCTACGAATGTCCAAATCGCGGACACTGCTTAGTGCATTATCGAACTCTGCATCACTGCCTTCCGCGGCAATAGAAAACAGGGTTTCCAGGCGAGCCTGATCGTCCGGCGCTATTTTTTGTGGTGAGGGCCAGAGCATAAATATGGCTGCTACCAGCAGAGCTGCGACGGAGCCGATGGCCAGAGGAATCCAGGTCGGCCGTGACTTGGCGGTTGGCTCCTCCTCTTCTGCGGGTGCCTCCGGTGTCTCCGTGGCTAGCGGCGCCTCATTGCTGAATGACTGCATGACCGTATTGAAGCTGAGGTCCTGATCGCTGCTCATCGAGGGGAAATCAGAGAAGTCGGCCAGTGATTCCGGTTCCGGTAGTGGCGGCTCCACATGAATCTCAGCTCCGGCTCGCTCCAGCGCAGCCACATATTTACGGGCCGCTTCTTCATCAAGGCTTTTCTTGATGGTTACCTGGCTGCCGCTGAACAAGCGATCGAGGCGTTCGCCGTCTTCGATACGAAACATTTTGCCCAGTGCTGCTCGAACGCTGTCCGTATCAAAGCCTTCCCGAACTTGCCCGCTAAAAACGATCCTGTACATGATGTAGTCCTCTTCCTTGTCAGCGTTCAACATTACATATGTTCGAACACCGGGGCCAGCGGTGCACCAGCCAACCGGAGGGCGAGTGCGGTGTTACCGCTGCGTGGGTCGCCACGGCGCATACCCTTGATGGTCTGGTCAATACGTGCCGCCAGTGCCAGAGCGCTACCAATGGCTGGCAGGCCGAGGCGAATGGCATGGCGCTCCGCTTGGGCATATTTTTGCGTCGGCAAGCGGAGACTGCTGCCATGGCCGCTGACCAGCGCTTCAAACATGCGTGCTTCCCGCGACAGCGCCCAGAGGATCGGCATTTCATCCGTGCCTTCACTGCGCAGGCCGTCGAGTATCCGTAGCGCTCTTGCCGGGTCTGTTGCCAGAGCGTCGGTCAAATCAAACAGTGAATAACGGCTACAGTCACCAACGCTTTGCTGTACCTCGTTAACGCCGATTGACTGGTCAGGGAACAGCAGGGCCAGCTTGTCAATTTCCTGAGCGCAGGCGAGCAGGTTGCCTTCACTGAGCTCAGTTAGCAGAGCGATGGCGTCATCGTCACTGCGCAAGTTACGATGTTTGAGTCGTTGGTTGATCCACTGTGGTAGACGATCTGCACTGATAGGCCAGATGTCGATGGTGGCACCAGCGGCGTCAACGGCGGAAACCCATTTGCTGCCCATGTCTCGACGTCGGTCCAGTTTACTGGCACTAATCAGTAGCAGAATGTCATCTGCGGGGTTTTCCAGAACCTGACAGATGATGGCGCTACCCTCTTTATCCGGACGTTTCTCACCGAGCCGCAGTTCAAGAAGTTTTTTGCCGCCGAACAGGCCCATGCTTTGGGTTTCGTGGCGAAGTTCGTTCCAGTCAAATCGGTCAGCGACATTAAAAACCTGCCGGTCTTCATAGCCTTGCGCTCGAGCCTGTTGTCGAATCAGGTCGACGCACTCACCAAGCTGAAACGGTTCATCCCCGGCAACCAAATAGGCGGGCAGCAGGTTTTTCTGCAGGCGGCTATGAAGTTGTTCCGGTTTTAGCTGCATATCACACTCTGCCGGGATGGCATTATTGGGCAACTCTTTCGCTGGAGGTCGCCGGTTCCGGGAAAGCCATATCTTCAGTTTCTGCCCGCAGTTGCCGTGCCAGCACGTTGGCAGCTTCACGGCGCATAATTTCCCGGGTTAACTGATCTTCATCACTGGCAGCAACGGCGTTGGCCGGGTCGACCTGATAACTTCGCGATACCTGGACCTGCCGTCTTGAAGTTAATGGCTTTTTATCCCTGTCAGTCAGTTGCCAATATAATTGATAACGTAATTCAATGCCTGAGGCACGACCCTGACGATCCACGGAGATGGTGCGTCGTTGCCAGCTCTCATTGGTAAGCCGAATCAACACGGGGGCGTCGTTGATAACCAGCAAACCCTGAGAGCGCAGTACATCCTGAATGTCCAGTCGACTGCGAGACTCTCCCCCCATAAGACTTACTGAGTCCAGCGCCATGGGTTGGTTCACGCCACGCAATTGCCAGCCACAAGCGCTCACAGTAAGGCATAGAAAAATGACGAAGAAATATCGCATCAGCTCGCCACAATGTTGATGAGTTTGCCAGGCACGACAATCACTTTGCGCACGGTTACGCCATCCAGGAAGCGCAGCACATTTGGTGTTGCCATGGCCTGTTTCTCGATACCTTCACGATCCAGATCGGCGGCAACTTCAAGTTTTGCACGTACCTTGCCGTTCACTTGAACCACCAGTTCAATAACGTCTTTTACCAGCGCGTTTTCGTCAACCGTGAGCCAGCTCTGCTGATCAATGCTCTGGCTATGACCCAGTGCCTGCCAGAGAGCGTGGCAGATGTGCGGTGTTATGGGTGACAGCAGCAGTACGGCGGCTTCCAGTGCTTCCTGTCGCACTGCGCGATCCTGATTCGATGCCCCATCGAAACGACTGATTTCGTTGCACAGCTCCATCACTGCTGCGATGGCCGTGTTAAACGTTAGGCGGCGGCTCATGTCATCGCTGACTTTCGCGATGGTTTCATGAGTTTTACGGCGCAGAGCACGGCCTTCATCGCCAAGAGCGCTGACGTCCAGCGTTTCACTGGAGCCGCCAGCTTCGATATGTTCCAACACCAGTCGCCAGAGTCGTTTGAGGAAACGGTTGGCCCCTTCAACACCGGCATCATTCCACTCCAGTGATTGCTCCGGCGGTGCTGCGAACATCATAAACAGGCGCACGGTATCCGCGCCGTATTGTTCGATCAGCTCCTGCGGGTCCACGGTGTTGCCTTTGGACTTTGACATCTTGGCGCCGTCTTTTAATACCATGCCCTGACACAGCAATCGCTTGAACGGCTCGTCACAGTTCACTAGCCCGGCATCGCGTAGCAATTTATGAAAAAAGCGCGAGTACAGCAGATGCAGAATGGCATGCTCAATGCCGCCCACATACTGATCCGCAGGCAGCCAGTAGTTGGCTTTTTCCGGATCGAGCATGGCGTCATCGGTGTTTGGTGAGCAGTAGCGGGCGTAGTACCAACTCGACTCCATAAAGGTATCGAAAGTATCAGTTTCCCGCTGGGCGGGCTCGCCCTGATAGGTGGTTTTTGCCCACTCCGGATCCGCCTTGATGGGGCTGATAACGCCGTTCATGACAACGTCTTCCGGCAGCCGTACAGGCAGTTCCTGTTCCGGCGTTGGTATCAGCTCACCGCTGGCGGTTTCGATCATGGGGATTGGTGTGCCCCAGTAGCGTTGCCGGGATACACCCCAGTCGCGCAGGCGGTAATTAATTTTGCGCTCACCAAGATTGCGTTCTGCCAACCAGCTGGCAATCTTGTCAAAAGCCTGTTGTGAGGTCAGGTTGTCAAAGTCACCGGAATTCAACAGAGTGCCTTTTTCAACGAAGGCTTCTTTCTGCAGATCAATCACTGTGCCGTCGTTTGCCGTGATGACCTGTTTTATGGGCAGGCCGTATTTATGGGCAAACTCCCAGTCCCGTTGATCATGGGCTGGCACGGCCATGACCGCACCGGTGCCATAATTCATCAGAACAAAGTTAGCGATCCACACTGGCACATCTTCGCCGGTAACCGGATGCTTGGCATACACGCCGGTAAAAATGCCTTTCTTTTCCAGTGTTGCCATATCGGCTTCGGCAACTTTGGCTTGCAGGCACTCATTAACGAAATCCGCCACCTCGTGATTCGCTGCGGCCGCCTTGCGCGCTAATGGATGGGCCGCAGCCACCGCCAGATAGCTTACGCCCATCAGGGTGTCAGGCCGGGTTGTGTAGACCCGCAGCGGATCACTGCCGTTGACGGTGAAGTCCATTTCGACGCCTTCTGAGCGACCGATCCAGTTACGCTGCATGGTCTTGACCTGTTCCGGCCAGCCATCCAGTTGGTCCAGATCATTCAGGAGTTCTTCGGCGTAGTCGGTGATTTTGATAAACCATTGGGGAATGTCTTTTTGTTCCACCAAAGCGCCGGAACGCCAGCCGCGGCCATCAATAACCTGTTCGTTGGCGAGCACGGTGTGATCCACCGGATCCCAGTTCACCGTCGACATCTTGCGGTAGACCAGACCCTTCTCAAACAGGCGGGTGAA
>PGZG01000134.1 GCA_002840115.1 Gammaproteobacteria bacterium HGW-Gammaproteobacteria-14
GCGGTGCTTTGCCGGGCAATTCGGTGAGCGTGCAACTTACGTTAAAGCCGAAGCGCTGATAGAGCGACAGGTTGCTTTCCTCTGCGGTTTCCAGATAAGCGGGCATGCCCTGCTGATCACACTGCACCAGCACCTTCTCGAGAAAAGGCCGCGACCATCCTTGGCCTTGATGCACTGGATCAACTCCCAATACCTGAAGATAATAGTGTGGCGTGTCCGGGTGAGCCTGCTGTACTGCATCAATGGCTCGGCTTGTCTCCCAGAGGCGTCGCCAACCGGTAATCTGGACAAACTCCGGTATCAGGCGCAACTGTTGAAGAATGCCGAACTGCCACTGTCCTGGTGCCGACCACAATGCCGCGCCCTGATGTTCAGCGCCCGTCCATACCAGCCCTCCCGGTAATGCCAGATGTCGCAACTGGGTAGCAAACCCCTGTGTCAGTCGCTGTTGATATTCTGGTTGATCACCCACTATCCAGCGCCAAAAGGGATCTTTGTCAAAAGCCCGTGCCAGCATGGCGGCCAGCGCCGGAATATCCTGATACTCAGCAAGTCGAATAGGGTGCAACGGATCGGCCTCCGGAAATGGTGTTTCGTATTCTAAAGGAAATACGCGAAGGTTAGCTTTCAAACGCGATTGATCGCCACGCGACACTGGTGTTTATTGCCAGCACTACGGCATCGCATGCCATGGGGCTTTTCAAATGTCATAAAAAGTCCATAAGCTGACCGTAGGCGCCGATGCAGCTTGCCGTCGGCTTGGGTAGCATGATGCGCCAATAGTAAACCGGAGAGAACAGGCATGCGACGTTGGAATGGCTGGGGAGATGAGGCCAATGAATACCCGCTAAAAGCCTCGGGCTTGGCTTTTTTACAACAACGTCTCGGTAAAGCAACGCCGTTGCCAGACGCCTCGCTGGCATCGGTTATTGCCTCTGTTCCCGCATCTCGACTTGTAGAGCACGCTCTGGTGCAAACGAATGCGGAAATCCGTATCCGTCACTCCCGCGGCCAGAGTCTTCCCGATTGGCTGGCCATGCGCTCCGGCAAAATGGCGCCGTTCCCGGATGGTGTGGCCGAGCCAGAGACCAGCGCTCAGGTGCGTGAGCTACTGGATTGGGCCCTCAGCCATGATGTGGTGGTAATTCCCTACGGCGGAGGCACTTCGGTGGCCGGACATATAAACCCGCCAGCGCTGAATGCGCCGGTGTTGACCCTGTCGCTGGCAAAGATGAACACCCTAATCGACATTGACCCTGTTAGTCAGATTGCCACCTTCGGAGCGGGGACTGCGGGGCCAGCACTGGAGCAGCAGTTGCGGGAGAAGGGTTACCTGCTGGGCCACTTTCCGCAAAGCTGGGAGCTGTCCACGGTAGGGGGCTGGATTGCCAGCCGTTCCAGCGGTCAGCAGTCCATGCGTTACGGCCGCATTGAACAAATGTTCGCTGGTGGGAGGCTGGAATCGCCGCGCGGCACCCTTGTCATTCCGACTATTCCGGCATCAAGTGCCGGGCCGGACCTGCGTGAAATGGTGATGGGCAGTGAAGGGCGCTTCGGTGTACTGACCGAAGTCAAAGTAAGAGTAACACCGCTACCGGAAAAGGAAGAGTTCCATGTGGCTTTTGCACCGGACTGGGATAGCGCGGTAACACTGGTTCGTTCCATGGCCCAGGCAAAACTGCCGTTATCCATGTTGCGCGTTTCCAACGCTGAAGAAACCCGTTCCCACCTGAAATTGGCCGGTCATGAAAATCTGGTGGGCTGGTTGGAAAAGTATTTATCGTTGCGCGGCAACGGTGATGGCAAATGCATGATTACCTTTGGTATTACCGGACAGGCCCGCGCCTGTGCCCATAACTTGGCAGAAGCCAAGCGCCGCATTCGCGCTGCCGGCGGTATTCACGTTGGCACTCTGTTGGGCAAAAAATGGGAAGAGTCACGATTCCGTTCACCCTACCTGCGCCATGGTTTATGGGAGCATGGTTATGCGGTGGATACGCTGGAAACCTGTGTTGACTGGACCCGAGTGCCGGAGACCGTGGCGCGCATTGAGCAATCCATTCGCGATAATTGCGGTGATGAAGGCAAGGTGCATGTTTTTACCCATCTCTCTCATCTGTATCCGCAGGGGTCGAGTATTTACACCACTTATGTATTCCGCTGCTCAGCGACCTACGAAGAAACACAGGCGCGCTGGGCACAGATGAAGAAAGCGGCCAGTGATACGATTGCCGCCATGGGCGGCACGATCAGTCATCAACATGGTGTTGGACGAGATCATGCGCCCTGGCTGAAACATGAAAAAACCGAGCAGGGTATTGCTGTGCTCGATACGCTGGTGCGGCATTTCGACCCGACTCAACAAATGAACCCTGGCTGCCTGTTAGATAAATAGCTTTTTGGAGAAATACTATGCTTGGCCAACGCCCGAATCCGTCGGAAATGACAGCGGAAATCTGGGATGTGATTGTTATCGGCGGCGGCATTACCGGTGCAGGTGTATTGCTGGAGGCGGCGCGCCGCGGTCAACGGGCATTGTTGCTGGAGCAACGCGATTTTGCCTGGGGTACTTCCAGTCGCTCGTCAAAAATGGTCCATGGCGGGCTGCGTTATCTGGGGCAGGGTGATATTCGCCTGACTCGACATTCTCTGCTGGAGCGGGAAAGGTTGCTGGAAGAGCTGCCAGATATGGTGATTCGCCAGCCCTATATTTTCCCGATCCGGCGCGGCAAATTTCCTGGTCGCTGGCCGATGAAGGCGGTGCTCTGGTTGTACGATTTTCTGGCTGGAATTCGCGATCACCAATGGTTGTCGATGGATAAACTGATGCAACTGGTGCCAGGGCTGAATCGTGACGGTCTGGTGGGAGCTATGCGCTATACCGATTCGCTGACCGATGACAGCCGTCTGGTGGCACGGGTGCTTCATGAGGGCTGCGGCCATGGTGGCCGCGCCTGCAACTATATGGAAGTCAATAAAATCAGCCGTAACGGGGAGTTATTGTCGCTGACGGCAAAAGACCTTCTGAGTGGTGAAACCTTGTCGTTTCGAGCTCGCCATGTGATCAATGCCACTGGCGCCTGGGCGGACCGCCTCTCCGGCACGGAAAAGAAAGTACGGCCCCAGCGCGGCAGCCATCTTTTTGTACCTGCCGAATGCCTGCCGGTTTCTGATTGCCTGACGATTCTGCACCCCGAAGATGGTCGGCCTGTGTTTGTGTTTCCCTGGGAGGGGCTGACTTGTATTGGCACCACGGACCTCGATCATCGGGATGATCTGTCCTTTGAACCGGTTTGCACCCGTGCCGAAGTGGACTACTTGCTGAAATTGGTTAATAGCCAGTTCCCGCAAACCTCCCTGCAAGATGCCGACATTATTTCCACCATGGCTGGCGTGCGGCCGATCATTGCGTCGGGCAAGGGCATTGATCCGTCGAAAGAGCGTCGTGATCATGCGGTCTGGTCCCATGATGGTGTAACCACGGTCAGCGGCGGCAAGCTCACCACATTCCGTCTGATTGCATTGGATGCGCTCTTGGCGGCAGGTCTTATTGATGCCGCTGACCACGGTGCTAATCAAACTCCGAAAGAGCGGATGTTCCGTTTTGTGGTGAGCCCACCGCATCGCCTCGGCCATCCGTTGGCGGTACTGCCGAGCGGTATCGCACTGTTGGAACAAATTCAGTGGGTGCTGGAAAACGAAATGGTCGTGCACCTGGATGATTTGCTGCTGCGTCGCACCCGTATTGGCAATTTGCTGCCGCAGGGTGGCAGGGCTGTACTGGAGGGCATCAAACCACTGTGCCAACAGCAGCTTGGCTGGAATGATGCTATATGGGACGCGGAAGTGGTGCGTTATCTGGATATTGTTGCTCGTTATTATAGTGTGCCACAGGCAAAAACCAGCGTGGCTGATGCTGCATGAGTAACCCCGTCGTATGAGTCAGGACCTGTTACTCGCCATTGATCAGGGCACCCAGAGTGTGCGTGCCATGCTGTTTGACTTGCAGGGTGAGTTGGTGGCGCGGCATCAGGTTCATATCGAGCCCTATCGTGCCGAACAGCCGGGCTGGGCGGAACAGGATTGTGACTATTTCTGGGAAAACCTGTGCCGTGCCTGCCAGGGATTGTGGTTGAACTATCCTGAGTTGCGATCGCGGGTAATTGCCGCATCACTGACCACCCAGCGCGCTTCGGTGGTCTGTCTGGATAAAGATTTCCAGCCATTGCGCCCAGCGGTGATCTGGCTGGATCAGCGTCGTACCAGTGCCTTCCCGCAGTTGCCCCTGTGGCTGAACCTTGCTGTTAATACGATCGGTCAGGGTGAAACCCTGCGCCAGTTTCGCAGCAAGGCGGAATGCAACTGGATTGCCGCGGATGAGCCGGAAATCTGGAAAAAAACCGAACATTACGCGTTACTTTCCGGCTATCTGACACTGAAGTTGACCGGCAACCTGATTGATGCAATTGCTTCTCAGGTTGGCTACATCCCGTTTGATTTCCGCAAACAGGACTGGGCTGGCGCACTGGATCTGAAATGGCATGCACTGACCGTAAAACGGCAACAGTTACCGCCATTGGTGGCTGCGGGGCAGCCGCTCGGCGTGATCAGCGCTGACGCCGCCCGTGACACAGGTATTCCCGCTGGCCTGACGTTATATGCCAGTGGTGCCGACAAGGCTTGTGAAGTGCTCGGTAGCGGGGCACTGACGCCGGACACCGGCAATCTCAGTTATGGCACCACCGCCACCTTCAATACCTGCAATCCAAAATACATTGAACCGATGCCCTTTGTGCCGCCATATCCGGCAGCGCTGCCGGGGCATTACAACTCGGAAATTATCGTTCAACGCGGCTACTGGATGGTGAACTGGTTCAAACGCGAATTTGCCGCTGCAGAAGTACAGGAAGCCGAGGTGCTGAACATTGCTGCAGAGCAATTATTCGACCGGCTACTGCGCGAATCGCCTCCCGGTGCCATGGGGCTGACCCTGCAACCGTTCTGGAATCCCGGCGTAAAGTATCCGGGCCCGGAAGCGAAGGGCGCCATTATCGGCTTCGGTGATGTGCACACTCGCGCCCATCTGTATCGAGCGATCATCGAAGGTATTGGTTATGCATTGCGCGAAGGCAAGGAGCGACTGGAAAAACGCAACGGGATTGCCATTCGCCAATTACGTGTTTCGG
>PGZG01000135.1 GCA_002840115.1 Gammaproteobacteria bacterium HGW-Gammaproteobacteria-14
ATGGTGGGTCACGATGAAAAAGACTCCACCAGTTTGAACCGCCCTGCCGATGATTATTTACGCAACCTGAATACGCCGCTTACTGGATTAACCGTTGGCCTGCCCGAAGAGTTTTTCCCAACCACTCTTGATGGGCGCATAGCTGATATCACCCATAATGTTGCCCGGGAACTGGAGCGACAGGGCGCAAAAGTGGTGAGCATCTCGCTACCGAATGTGCGCCTATCGGTGCCTGCGTATTATGTAATTGCTCCAGCGGAAGCATCCTCCAACCTGTCCCGATTTGATGGCGTTCGTTATGGCTATCGCTGCGACAACCCGGAGGACCTGATGGACCTCTATAAACGCTCCCGCAGCGAGGGTTTTGGTGAAGAAGTTAAACGTCGCATTCTGGTTGGCACCTATGCACTGTCCCATGGCTACTACGACGCCTACTATTTGCGCGCACAAAAAGTGCGACGCTTGATCAGCGATGATTTTGCACGTGCCTATCAGCAGGTCGACATCATCCTCGGCCCGACATCACCGGAACTGGCTTTCCCGCTGGGCGCCAAAAAAGATGACCCGGTAACCATGTACATGGCCGATGTATTTACCATCGCCGTCAATCTGGCCGGTTTGCCGGCGCTATCCATGCCCGCGGGTTTTATCGATAACTTGCCCGCTGGCGTTCAACTGATTGGCAACTATTTCTGTGAAAGCCAACTGCTTAATACAGCCCATCAGTACCAACAAGCCACCGACTGGCATCGTCAAATGCCTACCATTGGAGGTGGTCAATGAGCGCTTGGGAAACCGTTATTGGCTTGGAAATTCATGTCCAACTTGCCACCCAAACGAAGATATTTTCCGCCGCCAGCACAGCCTTCGGCGCCAGTCCGAATAGCAATGCGTCGCTGGTTGACCTGGCATTACCTGGCACCCTGCCGGTATTAAACCGGGAGGCGGTCAACCTGGCCGTAAAGTTCGGCTTGGCTGTAGGCGCTGAAATTAATCGGCGCTCTACATTCGAACGAAAAAACTACTTCTACCCGGATCTCCCCAAGGGCTATCAAACCACCCAGCTGGCAGAACCCATCGTTGGCGCGGGCGTTGTTCAAGTCCCACTGGATAACGGCCAACAAAAATCCGTTCGCATTCATCACGCCCATCTGGAAGAGGATGCTGGAAAGTCCCTTCATGAAGACTTTCATGGCATGACCGGCATCGACCTTAACCGTGCGGGCACGCCACTGATCGAAATTGTTACCGAGCCGGATATGCGCAGCGCAGAGGAGGCCGTTGCCTTTGCTCGAACGTTGCATGGCCTGGTTACCGCGATTGGCATTTGCGACGGCGACATGTCACAAGGGTCCATGCGTTTTGACGTTAATGTATCGGTAAGGCGTCAGGGCGACGAGAAACTGGGCACCCGAACAGAAACCAAAAACTTGAACTCTTTCCGCTTTATGGAAATGGCCATTCACAAAGAAGTGGAACGCCAGATTGATATTCTTGAAGACGGCGGCAGCATCACCCAGGAAACCCGGTTATTTAACGGAGATACCGGCGAATCCCGCGCCATGCGCAGCAAGGAGGATGCCAATGATTATCGCTACTTCCCATGCCCGGACCTGTTACCGGTTTTGATCTCCGAGGAACAAATTGAAGCATTAAGAGCCAGCCTGCCAGAATTGCCGGCACAGCGGCTGGGACGATTTATGGCAACGTTTGGGCTGTCGGATTATGACGCTCGCATGCTGTCTGGCGATCAAGGCATGGCGAACTACTTTGAGGCGGTTACCGCAATTTGTCAGGATGCCAAGCTAGCGGCCAACTGGATTATGGGCGAGGTAAGCGCCAAGCTGAATACAGAGAGCCTGCCCATTAATGAATGCCCAGTGAGTGCTGAACATCTGGCGGAATTGATACTGCGCCTGAAAGACAACACCATCAGCTCGAAAATTGCCAAGCAGGTATTTGAAGCCTGCTGGCACGGCGAAGGGAGCCCGGATCAAATTATCGACACTCGCGGCCTCCGCCAGGTTTCCGATAGCGGTGCGCTAACCTCATTGGTTGCAGAAATTCTGCAGAATAATGCAGCGCAAACCGAAGCCTATCGTGCAGCCGATGAAACCAAACGTAAAAAAATGTTTGGTTTCTTCGTCGGGCAAGCCATGAAAGCCACTCAGGGAAAAGCCAATCCTCAACAGCTGAATGACTTATTACGTCAGGCATTGGAGCAATCATGAGCACTCTGCTACGAGACCGGGTCAGCATTGATTACCGCGAGCACCTCGCAATCGTTACGCTATCACGGGCAGATAAGTACAACGGTCTTGATCTGCCAATCATGCACGCGCTGGTGGAGGCCGCAAAACAGATACGCCGCCATCAAGGTATCCGCGCAGTGATTATCCGTGGAGACGGCCCGGCTTTCTGTGCCGGCCTGGATTTCGCGTCTGTCACGCGCAAACCACTAGCCGTTGTAGGTGCCTTTATTCCCTGGGGTCGGCGCGCCAATCTATTTCAAAGAATGTGCCTGATCTGGCGTGAACTGCCCGTACCCGTTATCGCTGTAACACACGGCTACTGCTTCGGGGGCGGCATGCAGCTAATCCTTGGCTGCGACTTCCGTTTCAGCACCCCGGACTGTCAGTTCTCGGTCATGGAAATCCAGTGGGGCCTTATTCCAGACATGAGCGCATCCGTAACATTGCGAGAGCTAGTCGCTGTGGATGTGGCCATGGAGCTAACCATGACGGGACGTAAGCTCAGCGGCCAAGAGGCGCTTAACCTGAATCTGGTCACCGGCGTTAGCGATGACCCCATGGCCATGGCCGAACAACTTGCAGACGCCATTGCCAGCCGTTCACCAGATGCGGTCAGAGCCAGCAAACGATTGTTCCGCCGCACATGGTTGGCCAGCGAACGTCGCGCACTGGCACAGGAGCGAAAACTACAACTTGGTTTGCTCACCGGCAGCAATCAACGTGAAGCCATGAAGGCCAACTTTGAAAAACGCTCGCCACGCTTCAAGTCCTGACCATTAACGACCTCAATACATCTGGCTGTGATGCGCAGCACAGCCAGGACGACAACCAGACCCGTTATCGCCCTGTCTGGCATTAGGGTTTTGCTTCATACTGCCACTTAATCACATCTCATGTAGCGGAGACCGACCATCATGATTTCGCTTGCCGAACCCACCAGCGGATTCCCTCCTCTTGCGCGCCAATACAAGCGGTTAGTCCACGAGTTACTGGAAGGGCTTCAACTCAGCACCGAGTCGGTTTCGCTACCCGTCACCAGCAATGCGTTCACTGTCGGCATGACACCGGGCAGATCCTATCTGGTGAAATCCGGCATGGTCGGGATGACCTGCGCGGGACGAAAATTATTTACCTGGGACGAAGGTGATCTGATATTACCGGACGCAGCCCCGGAAGCCTCAGACACTGTGCAGTACTACTGTGATGGCCCTGCGCTGCTACACAGCTATGACACTCTGGAACTGGTCAGATCCGCACTGGCGTCTGATGCTAACGCTCGCCTCTGGACGCGACTGCTGATGACACAACAGGGCATTCTTACCCGGATGCTCGCTGCCCAATCCGATGCGGAAACACAAACCACCCCCGGCTTTGCCTACTATCAGCCTGGCGATATCATTATTGAGCAAGGCGACCGCGCCGATTATGTATTCAGTTTATTTGAAGGTAGTGCCGACGTACTGGTCGACAACGTGGTCGTCGGAGAGGTGGTAGAAGGTGAAGTAATCGGTGCACTAGCGCTGCTGATGCACTCCCCTCGCTCTGCAACTGTTCGGGCAAAAACCCGCTGCTCGGTGGTCAAAGTACCCAAGGATCAGTTCAAAACGCTGATCCGCAACAACCCCACCATGATCCATGGGCTAATGACCGACATGGCCAGGCAAATCAAGAAGCTCAATGAACGAGTGGTACAGCTTTCCGGCCAATAAGGGCGTCTTGCAGAGCAAAACTATCGCAGAACAAACCACAGCAGACTGGCAAGCCCGGCAACCGCCACCAGCAGCAACAGGATAATCAACCCCAGCGGGGACGACTTGCCTGCCGAGGCATTCTCTTCGGCGGAAGATTCATCAACTGTAATGATCGGCGTTGCGGGCAAAGTAGCAGGCCCATTATCCGGATCACTGGGAGCGGACTGCCCGGTCCAGTGACAGATAATTTCCCGGCGGCGACGCCGGAACTCCGCAGCTCCCAGGGCAGCATTGCTGTAATCTTCCGCCAACGCCAACAACTCCGCATTCAACTGCTTGAGCGTGTCATTCATGCGGAAACCTCCGCAGAAACCACAATCACCGATACGTTATCTCTGGCGCCGGCAGCGATAGCGCCATCAATCAGGCTCTGGGCTGATGCATCCACGGTGCCAGCCATCAAGGTATCGCGAATATCCTCTCGCGATACCTCGTTATACAACCCGTCACTACAGAGTAAAAAGCGATCGCCCGGCGTAATATCGAACATCACCACATCCACCACCAGATGAGCGGAGCCCCCTACAGCACGGGTAATCACATTAGCGTTGGGGTGGTTTTCTGCCTCATCTTCTGACAGCAAGCCAGCATCGACCAGACGCTGCACCTGACTATGATCACGGGAGATTTGCTCCAGCTCTTCGCCACGCAACCGATAAAGGCGGGAATCTCCGGCCCACAAACAGGCTCCGTACCCTTCTGCCGCCAACATCACCACCACGGTGGCTCCCATCACACGGCCTTCAAACTCACGGGTCGCGTGATCACGCAGGGTCTGGTTAACCGCGTTAAGGGCATCCTCAACCTGATCGACAAAAACACTGAAATTATCCGGACGGGCTACCCTGGATAATGCGGCAGTCACCATGCTGCTGGCCACGTCGCCAGCTTCATGGCCGCCCATGCCATCCGCTACGGCCCACAGGCCGATGGCAGGCACGGCGACCACCGCATCTTCATTATGTTTACGCTTGATGCCCCGATCAGTCAGGGCGCAGTATCGCCAGTCCGCCACGCATACCCCGCGGGTTATTAATATTCTTCCCTGACACAAGGTGGCCAGTTAACCGCCGACACAGCGGTCGGAGGGGAGTACGTAAACCTTAACGCACCCGACGCAGTAGCACCACTCCCGCCAAT
>PGZG01000136.1 GCA_002840115.1 Gammaproteobacteria bacterium HGW-Gammaproteobacteria-14
CGTGTCTGCTGGTGAGTTGGCTGCGGCCCTGATGGTGGAGCACGCCGCCAGTGAGTTAAACCCGGAGAGCGCAGATACCCGAGTCAGTGGTCAGGTTATTGTCAGCGATTTGAACCTGCAGGAAGTTGATGGCAATCCACTGCTTGGGTTCAGTACGCTGACGCTGGACGGTATCGCTCTGTCCCTATTGGAATCTAGCTTCAATATTGATGCGGTGACGTTGGCAGATCTGCGAGCTCAGTCGTTGATTGATGCTAGCGGCAATGATGTGGCTGCTCGCATTGCGGTGCCGGGAACCGGGCAGTCGGAAGTATCAGCGGCAGCGACTTCTGAAAGTCCATCATGGGTAGTGAGCGTTGGTGCATTGCAATTGCGTAATGGTGAGCTGGTTCATATTGATCGCTCATTATCCCCAGCATTCCGTGTAGGGCTCTATCGACTTGATGGTGATATCCGAGGATTAAGCTCTGATCCAGCTCGCCAGTCAGACATCAACCTGACTGCGCGGCTTGATCAGGTTAGTCCATTCAGTGTGCGTGGTAAGGTGGCACCGATGACGGATCCGCCGCAAATGAATTTGACTGTTTCTATGAGCGGTTATGCGATGAACAGCCTAACCCCCTATACCGGTGAGTACCTCGGCTACGCAGTGGAAAGCGGCCAGTTGGGGGTGGAAAGCCGTATTGTCATTGATGGTTCCATGCTGGACAGTGATACCGGTATTCGTGCGGCCAATTTTTTCCTCGGTGATAGTGTGCCCAGTGAGGAAGCACTGAATGTGCCAATCAAGCTGGGTCTCGCTGTGCTACGTGATCGCAGTGGTCTGATCGAGTTGCCGGTCAAGGCAAGAGGCGATCTTAACGATCCTTCAGTGAGTGTCAGCGGCATTATTCTGCGGGCACTTACTAATATTATGGTCAGAGCAGCGACCTCGCCGTTTTCTGCGTTAGCGGCACTGGCTGGTGGTGAGGAGCTCGACCATATTGATTTTATGGCTGGCGCAGAAGAGCCCTCCGAAGACGGTCGTCGACAAATGGCAGTGGTAGCGCAACTGTTGGGTGAGCGGCCGACGCTGCTGATGAATTTGTCTGGTTCCGCTAATCAGCATGACCGAGTGCCGCTGGCCTCAGATTTGCTTGGTAGAGAGCTGATGTCTGATCAGTGGTCCGATGTATCTGCGGCGCTTGATGATCGACGTTTTCGTCGAGCAGTACAGTCCCGCTATCGCGAGCAACGTGGCGAGTCCGTTGAAACGCTACTCACCGATGCGGCGCCAGAGGGTCGCGATGAGCGTGATCAATGGCTCAGTGCGCGGGCATTCGAAGAGTTGGTTTTCCAGCGGGCAGGGGCGCTACCCGAGGCCATGCTGAGCGAGTTGGCCAGCGCAAGAGCTCGGCGTATTCGCACGTTGCTGGTGGATGAGTTTGGTCTGGATAGTGAGAGACTTTTTATTGTCGGTACAACATTGAACACACCGGCATCGTTGCCTGGTGTGGTGTTAAGTCTGGGAGCTCGTTAATGGCAGTGTTGTGGCGTGCGGAGCAGGATGAGGTGCGCTATGAACTACGCTCTCAGGGGAGAACGCTACGTTTATTCGCTAACGGTGTACAGCACTCTGAGTATCACCCGGAACGATTATTTACGGGTAGCGTCTGGGATTTACTGTGGTTGCCGGTGTTGTTTCGTGATTCGAGACGGGTTCGGCGGGTGCTGATACTAGGGTTGGGAGGCGGTAGTGTTGTTGCACCATTAAGTCGATTTTGTCAGCCGCATAAGATGGTAGCAGTGGATATGGACCCGCTGCATTTACAGGTGGCCCGGCAATTTTTTGGTGTCGAGGCAGCAGGGGTTGAGTGTCATTGCATGGATGCTCGTTATTATGTGGAACAATACCTTAATAACCCCAATGCCGAACCTTTTGATCTGGTGATTGAGGATCTGTTTGCCCCCCATGACACCTCGGTAAGCCGGGCTTTGCCCGCTGATAGAAACTGGTGCCAACTATTGGCGCGGCTGGTGTCAGCAGACGGTTATCTGGTGATGAATTTCGGGGACTGGAGTGAATACAGGGACAGTTGGGCCGCGAGTGATCTGGCAAAGAAAGGCTGGAGTGAACGCTTTCGGCTGTCTACACAGGATTGCCATAACGCGGTTATTGTTCATTCCCGTCGTGCGGTCGATAGTGCCACCTTGCGGCGTCAGTTGCAGGACCAACCGCTGACGGCGGCTGCTCTATTGTCAGGGAAGCTGGACTATCAAATACGACGACTAGCCTGAAGTGCTGGTACGTTCCTCTGTTATTCAGAGCGTGCTATTTTCAGGCCATTCTCCATGGCAACTCTACTCCCGCCTGCCATGGCACCATGGTTAGACCACCGACTTCTGCATGGCTGGGAATGGTCCAGTTCTCTCTGATTAATGTCACCGTGTCACTGTTGCGTGGTAGCTGATAGAAGTCTGGGCCAAAAAAGCTGGCGAATGACTCCAGTCGATCAAGAGCCTGATGTTGCTCAAAGAAAGTGGCATACAAGGGCAGAGCGGCGGGGGCCGAGTAGCAGCCAGCACAGCCGCAGGCTGCTTCTTTTTTGTTTTGCGCATGGGGTGCAGAATCGGTGCCGAGAAAGAAGCGCGGATCACCACTGAGAACGGCCTGCTGAATCGCCAGTTGATGCTCGCGGCGTTTGAGTACGGGTAGGCAGTAGTTATGTGGACGAATGCCACCGGCGAGCAGATCGTTGCGATTCATCATCAAATGTTGTGGTGTGACGGTGGCAGCGGTCAACCTGTCATGGCTCTGAACGAACTGAACGCCATCAGCGGTGGTGACATGCTCAAAGACAATGCGCAGTGCCGGGAAGCGATTGCGGATATCCGCGAGATAGCGATCAATAAATACCTTTTCCCGATCAAAAATATCAATCTCTGATTCTGTGACTTCGCCGTGCAATAGTAATGGAATATTCTGTTTTTCGAGCTCCTCATAAAGCGGGTAAATCCCGGCAGGATCACTGACGCCACTGTCTGAATTTGTGGTAGCGCCAGCGGGATAGAGCTTGGCACCATAAATAATGCCGCTGGCAGCGGCATCGATAATTTGCTGACGGGTGGTTGCGTCCGTCAGGTAGAGCACCATAAGCGGCTCAAAGAGGCTTTGATCGGGCGCCTGAGCAAGAATTCTTTGCCGATAGCTTTGTGCCAGTGCCACGGTGGTGATCGGCGGTGTCAGGTTCGGCATTACGATGGCGCGGCGGAATACCTGAGCCGTGGCTGGTACCGTGCCTCGTAGCTGGTCGCCGTCGCGAAAATGCAGGTGCCAGTCATCCGGTCGGGTCAGGGTCAGGGTGGTGGTCATGGCAATCTCCGCACAGGTCGCCGGGTTGGACAGCTGACTGGGGTGGCAGCTGTGGATAATGGACGACAAGAATACCGTTTGTTCAAGGCGTGATGCTATGCATACCTGATTTTTGCCCGGTTTCCGTGGTCTGGGTTACTATGTCCTTTCGATTGACCTTGTGGTGCGAGTACTCGCGCCGCACCGCGCTGTTAGCAGCGTTAATCAGGATGTGAATTATGGGTTTTCGACGACTGGTAATGATACCGGCCGCCTTAATGATGTTGTGGGCCGTGAGTTTTCAGGCTATTTATGCGGCCGAGGTACAACTGGCATCGGTATATGCTGCGGTGGCAGATCTGGAGAAGGGGGAGTTGCGTTTTGAGAAGCATGCGGATCGTCGTGTGCCTATTGCCTCTATTACCAAGCTAATGACGGCGATGGTGGTACTGGATGCGCAGCAGGACCTGTCCGAGTGGTTGCTGGTGCGCCCGCGTGAACAGAAGTTGGGAAAGACCGCCTGGACGCGGATGCGTAATGGCTCCGAGGCGCGTCGTCGTGATTTGCTGCAGATCGCTCTGATGTCCTCCGAAAACCTGGCTTGTGATGTATTGGCCCGTCATTACCCCGGCGGTTTGTCCGCATTTGTGGATGCTATGAATCGCAAGGCATCTGAGTTGGGCATGGCGGATACGGTGTTTTTTGATCCCGCAGGGCTGTCACCTAACAATCAATCCACAGCGGCGGATCTCGTAAAAATGGTCAGCGCTGCATATCAATATGATTTGATTCGTCAGCTAAGCACGGAAACCTATCTTCAGGTGCAGTTCCGTAAGCCGCGTTATGCATTGGAATATGGTAATACCAATCCGTTGGTCAGAAGTGGGCGCTGGGATGTTCATTTGAGTAAGACCGGTTATCTTTCGGAGGCTGGACGTTGTTTGGTAATGGTTTCCGAGATTGAGGGTGATCCCGTAGTGATTGTGTTGCTGGACTCTCTGGGGACTCGCTCACCGATAGGTGATGCAGGCCGAGTACGGCGCTGGTTGGAAACCGGAGAGCCGGGCACGATTGCTGCAGCAGCCCGCGATTACGAGCGCCAGCGCACCGCCGCTTATCGTGTTGAGGTGGCATCCCGGGAGAACAGCGGGTCGGCTATTAGCGCATCACCCTGAGTTTTCGGGCTTGGGAACCTTGGGGATGCCGTTTCTGGAGGCTCTAGGGTTTTGATTTTGTTCCGAGCAACCAGTCGCTGATCGGTAGAGTGACGTTAAAGTTGCTATCACGTCCGCTGGGGTCATGGTGGTGCCGGTGGTGCTGGCGCAGATACTGTATCAGTGGTAATCGGGTTAATGGGTTGCTGTCCGGCAGGTGGTCACACAGGTGAACCCATTCGTAGAATAGATAGGCTAGTAACACCCCTCCCGCCATTGCCCAGCCAAGCTCACTGCTGCCGAACAGAGCGCGGACGGTCAGGCCAAGGGGGATGGCGATTAGCAAAGTCACCGCGACCAATAAAAATGCGGGGAATAGCACCACGCGCAGGTCGCGTAGGCTGTTGATGGTGTAATCCTCATGGGTAAAAAAAGGGTGATGATCACCACTATGGCGAGAATAAAACAACCCGGCAAAGCGACGTTTTTTATGACCAAGTGATTTATGTGCGAC
>PGZG01000137.1 GCA_002840115.1 Gammaproteobacteria bacterium HGW-Gammaproteobacteria-14
ACGGGTATTGTGTTCACTGGGGCTGCCGGCAGGAATTACCTCAAGGCGTACCTGAGAGCCCTTGGGGCCGCGGATAAGATTGACCACCTCGTCCAGACGCCAGCCGATAACATTAACGATTTCTTCCTCGTCCTGGGCCACGCCAACAATACGATCTGCGGGCCTCAGCAGGCCGGATTTGGCCGCCGGGCCACCCGGAATGAGGCGAACCACCTTGGTGAATTCGTCTTCAGCCTGAAGTACCGCACCAATGCCCTCCAGAGAGCGGCTCATATTAATGGTGAAATTTTCCGAATTGTGTGGCGTATGGTAATTAGTATGCGGATCAAATGTCGTTGTTAACGCATTGATATATATCTGGAAGACATCTTCTGGCGTGCTCTGGCGCAAACGCTTGAGCTGACTGCTATAGCGTCGCTCCAGCCGCCCGGCGATTTCATCTTCGGCATCTCCATTGAGGCGCATGGTCAACACTGCATCTTTTAAACGTCGTTGCCACAGCTCCCGCTTTTCCTCGGAGTTTTTTGCCCAGGGAGCTTCGCGACGATCAATCATCACCGTACCGGCACCCTCAAAATCGAGATCATCGATGCCATTGCTCAGGGTGCTTAGCAGATCACCAATGCTTTCCTCAACTCGCTGCAGGTAGCGGTTGTAGATCTGATAGCCAGCACTGAGGTTGCCAGCACGTAGCTGGTCGTCCAGCCGGAGCCGAAATTGTTCGAATTCCTGAATATCTGACTGAATAAAGTAAAGCCGACTCGGGTCCAGATCGCGCAGATAACGATCCAGCATTTCCGAGGAAAGCTGATCGTCCAACTTGCGGTTGGCATAGTGTCTATCGAGCCGTGCAAGGATCTCGACCGCTGTGCGACTATGCACCGCCTCAGGTTGTAAGGCAGAGGCATCGCTTTGCTCAACAGCGGTCGCCAGCAACAGGGGAGGCGCGTTGAGTGACGCCGCAGTTGCCCCCAGAGCGACGCTGAACAGTAAGCCTGCCGCAAAACGCCTTGCCAGTGAAAGTGTGCTCATAATCCTTCCAGTCAGATTCGTTTACCGCAATATCCTGAGGGGGAGGCCCCCATAGTCAGCATTTCTACAGCCAGTATAGTCATGCTTTGCTGAATTGCATGTTTTCGATTGACTGCCGAAGTTGATAATCGCAGCCTGCCGCCTTCGACCGCGGGAATAGAGTGTCGGTTCACCGGCATGTGATCCGGCCGATGGCCCTACAGAGATATACAGTTATGCAGTTTTTGTTTATCGGATTTATTCTGCTTGCCGTCGTAATGGCGATCCTCAAGTTGCTGCTAGGGGATCATGCCGTGGTAACCGCCACCGTGCAGGGCATGTTTCGCGGTGCCGACTTGGCGGTGCAGGTCAGCCTTGGGCTGATTGGCGTGCTGACACTCTGGAGCGGTTTTTTCCGCCTGGCGGAGCAGAGTCGGCTGGCTGACCGGCTGGCTGAGAAGGTGCGCCCGGTACTTGGTCGATTAATGCCGGAAATGCGCCAACATTCGGATGCGCTGGCCCCGGTCACCATGAACCTGTCTGCGAATATGCTGGGGCTGGACAATGCGGCAACACCGCTTGGCCTGAAAGCCATGGAAGCCTTGCAGCGTCATAATCAGCAGCCTGACACCGCCAGTAATAGCCAAATCATGTTTTTGGTGATGAACACCTCATCGGTGACGCTGCTGCCGGTTACGGTGCTGATGTATCGAGCTCAGCAGGGGGCTGAAAACCCTGCCGATATCTACTTGCCCCTGCTGATGGCGACGACCGCATCCACTTTTGTAGGGGTATGGCTCACGGCGAAAGTGCAACGCATCCGGCTGGCAGACCCATTATTAATGGCAGTTGCTGGTATCTGGTTGCTGCTGCTTGGTGTGCTGGCCGCACTGGCATTGGCCTTGCCTGCTGCCAGTGCGGCGGCGTTCTCCAGTGCTTTGGGTAACACTATTTTACTATTGGTGGTGGCGCTCTTTTTATTGGCTGCCCTGCGTAGTGGTTTGAATACCTATGAGGTGTTTATTGCCGGGGCCCGTGAAGGCTTTGACATGGCGGTGAAGTTGATCCCGTACTTGGTCGCTATGCTAGTTGCCATTGCCATGCTGCGAGAGGCGGGTGCTCTGGATGCCTTGTTGAATGGGATACGCTGGTTGGTTCTGCTGATTGGTGCGGATTCCCGGTTCGTCGATGCATTGCCTGTGGCTTTTCTAAAACCACTCTCCGGCAGTGGCGCCCGAGCCATGATGATCGAGGTTATGCAGACCCATGGAGTTGACTCATTGGCCGGTCGGATGGCGGCAGTTATGCAGGGGAGCACGGAGACCACTTTTTATGTGTTGGCCGTGTATTTTGGTAGCAGTGGCATTATCCGCATACGGCATGCCCTGTGGTGCGGGTTGGCCGCAGATGCGGCGGGACTGGTAACAGCAGTGCTAGCCAGTTATCTCTTTTTCGGTTAATGATAGAGATTGGTATGGGCGCTCATCTAACTCAGTGAGCGGTGTGAGCGCGGGGCGCAACAGCGGGGACAGGGACGGATGAATCAACGGGCTCATATTCGTCGTCCGGTCGATATGCCGGCAACAATCAGCAACTCGGATTTTAGCAACCGGGCCTGTCAGGTGCGGGATTTCTGTCTTGGCGGAATGCTGGTATCCCTATCGCCGCAATCAAAAACCATGCTGGATGCTTTGACACCGGGTGAGTTGGTATCCGTCTCTCTTGATGTTCAGGGGCTTAGAGGTGTGCGCGCGGTAACATTGCGAGCGCGTGTTGCCCGTAAAGAATTTCTGGCTCTGGGGCTCGCTTTTGATGCACCAGACCCCAGTAATTTGCTGGCAGTCCAAAACCACGTTCGCACCCTGCAAGAATCGGAGCCACCCCGAGGTCCCCGGAAGCCTCGTTTAAGCCGTGAGCAATCACAGGTGGCGGCTAATCGCGTTATCGATATTAGTCGTCAGTTTTGCTTGCAGCGACTTGAGGCGTTTTTCCCCTCCGCCAGAGCAGCTTTGTTGGCAGCGGCGGAAAAAGCATCGACCAATGAGTTACAGCACCCCTGGTTCGAAGCCGCTAAATTGCTCGATCAGGGCGCCAGAGGATTGGCGCGCAATTTTGTGTCCAAGGCAATTCTTCGACTGGAGCAGCTTGCTCACGGCCTTGATCATGACGGTGATGATAGCGGCGCCAATCAGCAGATGAACAGCCGTTTGTCTTTGGTCGATAAAGATATGTTTGAAGACTGGTTGACTTTAAAGGTTATGGCGTCTCGCGCCGAAACCCACTTCAATGAGTCTTTGCTACACTTACAGCTTCGTTTCGATGAAATATTTTCCATCTCACTCAGCGCGCGCCGAAACCCGGTTCACCCCTCAGTATTTTGCAATGCATTCGGAGAGTCGCTTCGGTTGCTGCCTTTAAAGCAAAAAACTGACCGGATTATTCTGGCAGTATTTGAAGAGCAAGTGATCAATCATCTGGATGCGCTTTATGTGGACACTAACGCATCTTTGGCGGACTGCGGCGTGCTTCCAGATATTGATGTTGGCCGCTATATTAGTGAAAACTATGGACAGCCTTCGGCGGCCCCCAGTCATTCTTCTGGGCTCGCCGCAAAACCAAAACCCAAAATAGTCGATGATGCCTCGTCAGAAAATCTGGCAACAGAGTCTTCACTTGAGCCTTCTGTAGACACAACCGCGCGAGGGGAGAAGAACTCTGCTGATGATGTGCATGCCGTTAACGTAGAGAAAGAGCCGTTCTCCAGTAAAGCAGTCAGCGCGAATCGTCCGTCCTTGGCTGCGAGGCAGTTTGCTTTGCAGCAACATATTGCCCAGCACGCCTATGATACTGTTAAAAGATTGCTGAGTGATCATTCGTTAGCTGCTGCGCGCCACATCGCTAACCGCCAGTCGATAAGCTCGCCAGTGGAAACCATAGAGGAGGGCCAGCTCGATCTGGCCCTTAGTCAGCTCCAGCGAAGTTTGAATGCACAGTCAGAAACACCTCTCGCCGATAAACTACAGGAAGCTTTATCCGCGCAGCCTGGAGGATCTGTGGCGCTGGATCCAGGGAGTGATGCAGCGGTACAGGTAATCCATAATTTATTTGCTGGCATTGTCAGTAATTCTGCACTGAGTGAGCGGGTTCAAGTAGCTATACGCCGTCTTGAAGTTCCATTTCTTCGGCTTCTGCTTAATGATGACTCTTTTCTGGCTGAGGAGCAGCATCCTGCTCGGCAAATACTGAATCGCATGGCTCACCTTGGTGTTCGGGGGAGCGCTAACTTGCAAGCCCATGAAAATGAAATTGACTTGGAAGTGAGCTCGATTCTTGAGCACTTTCATGATGATGTGGATATTTTTGAGCGGTCACTTAAAAATCTTGAAGCATTGGCCGAGCGCCAGCAAACCCTCTACATGCGCAACATGAAACGGGTAACTGATGGTTGCGAAGGCAAACACAAAGTAGTGCAGGCTCGCCGTGAGGCCGGGCAGGCGCTGGAACGCCGCATCGGTGGCAAGCGCGTGCCTAAAGCGGTGCTCAGCTTGATTGATGCCGGCTGGCGACAGTTGCTGGTGCAAACATTGCTGCGTGGAGGTCGTGATAGCCGAGAGTGGCATGAGTATCTGGGTGTAATCGATCGCATGCTGCGTTCCGTTAGGGATGTGCCCAGCCAGGCGGAGCTGAGTGCCCTGCTGGCATCAATAAAGTCGGGATTGGGGCAGGTAGACCATACCCAGATGCAAAATGCCCGGCTTGTTTCTGAGCTAAGAGATCTGCTTTCTCGCAAAGCCCGACAGCAGGCGGAGCCAGATCTAACTGATGTCCCGGTCGGAATTGTTGACGATAGCGGCGGGCATGCGGCTTTGGAGTCGGCCAGTGAAGTGGAGGTGCGCTGGCGTCGTCGGGCACA
>PGZG01000138.1 GCA_002840115.1 Gammaproteobacteria bacterium HGW-Gammaproteobacteria-14
GGTCACGGAACCACCCCAGTGTTGAATAAGCGATGGCGCCAGCCCCATGGACATCAAGCCCCTCACTCTCAAAGCGCTGCCGATCCCGTGCGGCCCTCTGGGGGTCAAAGTACCCTCGATAACCAGCACAACCAGCCACCGGGTAACACCATGTATGGGGCGTCAGAGAAAACTCGGGGGCGGCAAACAGATTCCACACCACCCAATCCTCGGGCAGTTCCACATAATGGCGGTAGACCTTGCTCGCCGGTAGCTCCAATTCGTTTTGGGCAAAAGCCAGTAACGCCTGGCTTAACTCCAGTTGCTGACGCCGCTGTGGATCAAGATCCTCTCGGGTGAGAACTTTATCGACCGGCTCCCGCGCCGCCATCAAACTCAGATGCCCACGGGCAAGATGGCCGTAATAGCCCGCCTGACAACCCGCCAGCAACCACAGGCACAGACAAACGACCCCGTGCCTGAAAATAGCGGCTGCCTTGGGTCCTGACGCGGCGGTTGACTTGGCTGTTAATCGAGGGGTTGATGCAAAGGGACTTACAGCACTGCCAAAAGGCATGATCACTCTCCCAAACAGAGCTTCATGCTACCGGAGAGCTATTTAAAAGAGGAGTCGCAGCTTATAGAAGTAACCGACCTATTGACGGGAGGATCCAAGCAATGACGAAACTTGTTCCCAGGCCGCATGGCACAGCACTTCACGGTCTGTAGACGGCACCAACGCGTTACCCCATGTGACCCGCGCCCGGATTCGGTCACGACGCAACAACTGCCAAAGGTGCTGTTCAAAAGCATCGTCACCGATAAAGGCCAGCGAAGTATCAACGTCACCCTGATCATCCAGATAACGAATCGCCACCGGCTGCACAGGCACTCCCGCCAGCACCGGCGCAACAAACAGCTGCGGGAAAAACCGCCGCACCTCATGGCCATCGGTGGTGGTTCCCTCGGGAAACACCAGCACCGTGCGACCACGCAGCAAATGGTCGGCAATTTCCTGACCCTTACGCTGAGACTCACCCGCACCGCGGCGAATAAACAGGGTGCCGATGGCCTGCGCCAGCAAACCAATCAAGGGCCAGTCACGGACCTCGGCTTTGGATAGAAAATGCACGCTGCATTCGCCACCGAGCAACGGAATATCAAGCCAGGAAACATGGTTGCTCACAACAAAGGCGGTATCCGCCGTCGGCCTTCCCTGCACGTCCAGGTCCACTCCCAATATCGGCATTAACACCCTGATCCAGTGACGAGTGGCGCGCTGAACCATTGGCCGATAGGGACGCCAGAAGGCACCGATAAACAGTGCCAGCAGCAACCCATAAAAAATATGCACAACAATCCGCAGCAATCGCCAGCAACGGCGAATTTCCGGCCATAGTGATGACCAGATGGACCGCCCTGCGGATAACCATTGGCGAGCCGCGATGCTGGTCATTACACCGCCTGCATCACAGGTGTCGATGGCTGTAGAAAGTGTTGGACATAACGTGGCGGCAGGTCGTTGACCGACAGCAGGATAAAGAAGTCGATACAGTTGAAATCCGGATCCCAGCAAGGCTCACCGCACACCTTGGCACCCATCCGCAGGTAGGCCTTGAGGAGCGCCGGCATGCGCTCCGAGCCTTGATCGTTGGCGCTTAAACGACTTAATGGCAGGCGCGGCATAACCCGCTGCTCAGGCTCGCTCAAATGCCGCTCCTGGATTCGATTCACAATCGTGGCAACGTCATAACCTTCTGATAGCGCAACACTGGCGCATCCCAACAGGTAATCAATCCGCTCCTCAATCATAAAGCGCGCCAAACGGGACCACAGCACGGTAATCACCGCCCCGCCCCGATGCGCCGGGTGGATGCAAGTACGGCCGATTTCCGCCATACGGCCGGGCAGCCGTGACAGCATTGTCAGGTCAAACTCATTGGCGGAGTAAAACCCTCCGGCGCTGACGCTGGCACGGTCTGTCAGCACACGGGTATAGCCCACCAGCTCACCGGTTTGGGTGTCTCGCACCACCAGATGCAGGCAGTGCTTGTCAAAGCGATCACGGTCAAGACCAAAGGGTGCCTTCATGCTGGCACCATACTCTTCCGAGAAAATCCGGTAACGTAGACGCTGGGCACGCATGATATCGCGCCGTGACCGGGTAAACTCGGCAACGAATCGGGCCGCGCTCCCTGCGGAGTTCGCTTCTTTTCCCTGAAGCCTGAACTTTTCAGCGGTGGCCACGAAGGGGCGAGCCAGTACGCTGTTAATCGCTTTGATCCGGTTTGCAGCCTGCGCGAGCATAGAAGGCTCCGTTATGGTCTTCGCCGCAGTCTCGGAGCAAAGGGTTGCAGCGCCATGAAGTTTGCATGACAGTTTCGCGAAGGCTTGACGGCAACCGCCGGACACCAGACGCTGACACTAGGCATAGACAGGGAAGAACCTATGAACCAGCACAGACCTGCCAATCGCATGCCGCTGCCGTTAGCGGTCGAAAAAGATCACACCTACTACTGGTGCAGCTGCGGCATGAGCAGCACCCAGCCGTTCTGTGATGGCAGCCATAAGGACAGCAGCATGGCGCCGGTGGCCTATACCGCAACGCGGGACCAGATCGTCTTTTTTTGCGGTTGCAAACAATCCCGCAAAGGCCCCGTATGTGACGGCACCCATAGCCGACTCCCCAAATCCAGTAACGAATCTCCTCAGCACGGAAACGGCACATGAACCTGAAACAACGTCACCTATGGCAAAACCCGTTCCGCAAAAATGATCCGGCGGCAACCCTGCTCAATGCCTGGCGACAGACACCCTTGCTGACCGGCATTCCGGCATCGGTGTGTTCAAAGCTGGTTGAACGTACGCATCTACGCCAGTACAGCGCTAATGAATATTTGTTCCGTGAAGGAGAAGCAGGCGTGTCCGCTGCGGTCATTATCAGTGGCCGCATTGCCATTTGCAGTGGCGAGCATGTGATTGCGGAACTCGGTCCCGGTGATTTCTTCGGTGAGTCTGCCTTGCTGCAAGACGCACCAAGATCCGCCAGCGCCATGGCTCTCGGCAACGCCAGCGTTTCGTTTCTGGTGCGCTTCCAACTGGAAGAATTTGTCCGCCATCGCCCCGGAGCCGGCCTGGAAATTATGACGAATCTGGCCCGACTACTGGTGGCGCGATTGCATCGAGGTAATCGCGGTGAAGACAGCGATCAAGCCAGCCATCTCAATGGCGACCTCAATAATGCCGGAGACCGCGCCCCATGAATATCTGGTTCAGCCGGTTACTCATTGGTGGCTTGGTATTAGCCGCCATCGGTTATCTAATGGCGCCACTCTGGTTAGCGTTATTGTTATCGGCTCTCCTTTATTTATTGCTTGAACCGTTGGTCGCACCACTACAGGCCGCCGGGGTACGCAAGGACTTGGCAATCGCCACGGTATTGCTGCCACCCCTGTTATTACTGGTTACAGCCGCCACCCATGGCGTTAATTTAACTCGTGATTACCTGCCACAGATCGGCGCAGACATTGAACATCTGCAACGCAGTATCAGTCTTCTCCTGGGCAGTCTGGATAATCAAATAGAAAGTGTTGTCGGCCTGCGGCTGCACTTGGCAGAACAAAGTGATGCCTTCAACCTGCTCGACTGGGTGCAAGCAGAGCGCTTGATTGCTTCCACCTCTGTGCTCGGCAATGTGTTGCTGAACCTTACACTGGTGCCATTACTGGCCTGGTTTATGCTGAGGGATTACCGTGGATTGCGAGACCGCTTGCTCAGCTTTTTGCCCAACCATCAATTTGAATTAGGCTGGCTGATGTATCACCGCGTTTGCGTGCGACTACAAGCCTATCTGCGAGGGTTGCTGTTTCAGGCTCTGATTCTTGCCAGCATCACCGCTGTTGGTTTCTGGCTTATCGGGCTGCCCTCACCTCTTATGCTCGGAGCCCTGACCGGTATTGCCGGACTGGTTCCCTACGTTGGCCCATTACTGGCTATGGTGGCGCCGGTATTAATGATGATCGCCGGTCCTGGCCTTGATAGCGGGATGCTGCTGGAAATCATCGTCGTGCTGATGATCGGCTTTGGTTTCGACAATCTGGTTGTCATTCCTTTTCTGCTCGCAGGCAGTGTGAATTTGCATCCGGCTGTCGCGCTGCTGGCTGTGATTATCGCGGGCAATCTGGGCGGCATTGTTGCCATGGTGCTGGTCATCCCATTGCTTGGCATGACCCGCATTATTGTCGAAACCACGCTCCGCGGACTGCAAAGCCGCTGACCGGAAATTCGTTACGTCAACTGGTGCACTCTGTTCCTGCATTGCCTTGGTGACCGCCACCGCAGGCGATTGGGTCAAGGGTTTATCCTGACAACCGCGCATAATCCGGGGCGTTTCATTCATCATCATGAGGAATGCCCAATGGCCAAAGATGCAGTCGGCTATGCACTCAGCACACTGAACAAGCTTGCCAGCTCCGATGTGCTGGACCGGATCGGCCTGCGTAAATTTATCGAACGCATGGCTTACAGCCTTACCAAAACCGGCTTCCGAGTAATCACTACCAGCGCCCGAAGCTTCAAGGCATCGAAAAAGCTCGACAAGCCGGAGCGGCTCACGGCCCCCGGCCACACCACGGATCTGTTCGACCTGAACATCACCGAAGAGCAGCAAATGATTCGGGATTCGGTACAGGCTTTTGCCCGTGACGTGCTGCGTCCCGCTGGTGAGGCGGCCGATATGGCCCATGGCACCGCCGCCGATACTCTGAGCGCGGCACTGGAGCTGGGCCTGAACTACTTTGCCGTACCGGAATCCCTCGGTGGCGCCGCCGCCGAACGCTCCACGGTGACCGGCATGCTGGTTGCCGAAGACCTGGCCCATGGCGATATGGGGCAAGCGGTTGCCATTCTGGCTCCCAC
>PGZG01000139.1 GCA_002840115.1 Gammaproteobacteria bacterium HGW-Gammaproteobacteria-14
GATGGTGTTGGTGATGCTTGTGATAACGATATAGATGGCGATGGCGTACCGAATGCGGTTGATAACTGCCCGCTGATTTTCAACCCACTTCAGGAAGATATGGATGGTGATGGTATCGGTGATGCCTGCGATCCGGATATCGATGGTGATGGTATTGCCAACGAGGTGGACAACTGTCCGTTGGTTGGCAACATCAACCAATCAGACATGGATGGTGATGGTATTGGCGATGCCTGTGATACGGACATTGATGGTGATGGCGTGCCGAATGATCTGGATAACTGTCCCCGCGTCTTTAATCCGGATCAGCTGTCGACTAATGGCACGGGAATTGGTGATGCTTGCTATGTTGGTACCGATTCGGACGGTGACGGCATAGATGATGGTATCGATAATTGCCCCCATGTTTTCAACCCGGATCAGTTGGATATGGACGGTGATGGTGTTGGTGATGCTTGTGATCCGGATATCGATGGTGATGGCGTGCCCAATGCGGAAGATAACTGCCCCATGGTCAGTAATATTGCGCAAACAGATACGGATGGTGACGGTGTAGGTGATGCTTGCGATGCCGACAGCGATGGTGATGGCGTTCCCGACGTGGTTGATAATTGCCCGCTGGCGGCGAATCCGGGGCAGGAAGATGGCGATGGTGATGGTATCGGTGATGCCTGTGATACTCAATTTACCTGCAATGCTACCAGCGCTTATGCACCGTTGCTGGCAATCAATGGCGCCACGGTAAACTCGGGCACAACGGGCATTTGCCTGTTGTGCTCAGTTAGCAACAGGAGCCGGGTTATTGAGGATGATGGTGCGGGAGGCAGTAATGTGAATGCTGCTGCAACCATTTACACGCCCGTTGGTTTATTGGGTGCTGGCGCTTTCATTGACGTTGCCAGTCCGGTGGTACTCACGGGGAATAATCGGGTTGGTTTCGTGGTCAGTGATAATGCGTCACTACTGGCTCTGGATTTGCTGGAGGATACAGCGATTACGTTGTTCCTCAACAATGACGAAGTGGCTAGTTATGGTGCAGGCTCTGTGCTGGACCTGGATTTGCTTGGGTTGTTGTCGTCCAGTGACCAGTCGTTCCTGAGTGTGGAAACCAATGCCACCTTTAATCGTGCGCGTATCCATTTCACTGCGGCGGTTAATCTCCTGTCGACGTTGAATGTGCATGCAAGTTGTGTCGGGCCTGCTCTTTGATCGAGTGAAACGGTTACTCGCCTTTGGCGAGTAACCGTACAAAATCCCCGGCGCTCTCTTCAAATAATTTGCTGGCCAGAGACTCGCAGTCCGTAAGTACACGGCTCAGTTCACGGTGTATCAGATGGCTGGCGTAGGCAACCTGTTCCGGATCATCGTCAGGCTGCCCAAGGGCCGGGATTTCGATGGCCAGTCGGTCCAGATCGTGGAGCTTTCCAAGGTAGCGGCCGAGTTGGTTGGTGCGCTCGTTGAGGGTTTCGAGCTTTCGCTTTTTGTCGAGCAGGGGCAGGGTGAGTGCCAGATATTTCACCCATTTGCGCAGGTTGTGCCAGTCCTGGATATCACCACGGTCGAGTGCGCGGATCACCAGTCGTCGTCCTTTACGGTACAGCCGACCATAGCCTTCACGGAGCAGATCCTGATCACTCACAGACACATCCAGTTGTTGCCAGCGTTGCTGATCCTGACGCCAGACATCGTGTAGAGCGAGGGATGCTGTTACTTCAGTGCTGGCTTCGGGACGGTTTGTTTGCAAACGTTGTTGCAACAGGGCTAATGCCTGGCAGGCATCCTCGTTACGGGTTTTGCGGATCAGCGTGTTGACGGTGGTGAGCATGACATAGCGATCCCGTGCTTCGCTGAGGCTGGCGGCGGCATCACGCAGGCTGGTGATGGCGGTGTCAGCGCGAGTATCGTCCAGCAGCGGTTTCAGGAGTTGCCAGAGGGCACGCAGCTCTTTGCTGGCAACGCGCAGGCCATGTATGCAATCTGCTTCCAGCGGGCCATCGCCGCTAAGCATGGCGGCGGCATCCTCGTGTACCTGCAGAGCGTGTTTGCGAAGGCGAAGCAGGGTGTTATTGGACATGACTTTGGGTCCTTATGGGTTCCGCGGCCACCTTGCCGCGTGATGCGGTCGGCATCAAAAGAAACTTTTATGACAGTTTGTCTTTCCCCTGTGTCAGTCTCGCCATTGGCAATAGGGGTGCTGGCTGAGCTGGCTATTGAAATAGCGTGGGTCGTCGCTGACTTCGTTGCCGAGCCAGTCCGGACGGGTGAAGGTTTCGGTTTCATCGCCCAGTTCTATTTCGGCGACGATCAACCCGGCATTGTCGCCCGCAAACACGTCTACCTCCCAAAGGTGTTGGTCCACCGGTATGCGGTAACGGGTCTTGTCGATTCGGCGGCTCTGGCACAGGGCCAGAAGGGCCTCTGCGTCGTCAAGGGGGATGGGGTACTCAAATTCTGCTCGGCTGATACCGTTGTTCTGGCCTTTGATAGTCAGAAACCCTTGATCACCTGCAATGCGTACCCGCACCGTGGCCTGAGTTGAATGGCTCAGGTAGCCCTGTCGCAGGACTTGCCCGCTAAGTGCTGTCAGAAAAGAGCTGTTTCGCACCAGAAATTTGCGTTCAATCTCGGTCGCCATGATGGCTCTCCGTGTGGTGGTCCGAGTAGTGGTCCGAGTTTATCTCTGTGCTGCTATTCCCGGACTCAGGGGGTGGCACAGGGTTATCCAGTGCCAGCTGGGTAAAGCTGATCGGCAGTGCCAGAGCGTGAAACCGCTGAAGTAGTTCGTTACTAAGGTAAAAGGTAGGGTCATCCATAAAATAGTATTGCGAGACCCCGATGCCGGAGCGATAGCGCTCCCGTAGCAGGGCGAGGGCTGGCCCCAGACGCTCCAGCTTGAGTATCAGCTTTTCAAAATGGTCCCGGTGGCTGGCGTAATGATCCAGTCCACTGCTGATAATCCAGCGGTTCTCAGTGCGCGTGGCCTCCGGCAATGCATCGCTGTAGTGCTCACCTTTGCGCCAGATATCGTCTGGCTCAATGCCGGCCAGCAAGGTCAGGGACAATGGTTCGTCGTCAAAGCCAAAGATGGCGAAGTAAACATGGTGTTCTGCCATGGCGAGTTTCTCGGTTGCGGTGGCTGGACAGCAGCAGGATACCGCAACACCTCATGCTATACTCCGCGCCGTTTTCTACCTGCCTGATTTGGAGCGCCGTGAACCTGCCGCTGCTGAACGCCGACAATTTGCTTTGCGAGCGCGATGATCGTGTCTTGTTTGAGCGGCTGTCGTGGTCGGCGTTCCCTGGAGAGCTGTGGCAAATTACAGGCCCCAATGGCGCGGGGAAAACCACCCTGATGCGTATTTTGGCAGGGCTTCACGGTCACTTTGAAGGTTCCCTGCGCTGGCCTGTGGCAGAGTCGGAGGGAGTGGATCCGCGCCAGCAGCGTTTGATGATAGGCCATCGGGCCGGGTTGCGGGCAGAGCTCACGGCGCTGGAGAACCTGCGCTGGTGGTTGGCTTTGCATCAGCAGCACCTCAATGTGGTTCAGGCAAATCAGGCGTTGGCGCGCTTGGGGCTGGCGGGTTATGAAACCGTAACGGTGGCCCAGTTGTCTGCTGGTCAGGCCCGGCGGGTGGCATTGACATTATTGTGGCTGCTCGACAAGCCGGTGTGGCTGCTGGATGAACCCTTTACCGCGCTGGATGCTGATGGCGTCAGCCTGATTGAGCAGCGTCTGCGGACGCTGGCCGATAATGGTGCTTTGGTGCTGTACAGCTCTCACCACCGGGTTAACGGAGAAGCTCGCCGTATTGCTCTGGGTGCGGGCGCCGGGGAGGTGCTGTGAGCTTTGCGGCCACCTTGCAACGGGAAGTGCTGCTGGCGTGGCGGCGCCCATCGGAGATTATCAATCCGCTGTTTTTCTTTGTCATGGTGGTCGCCCTTTTCCCCCTGGGGGTGTCGCCGCGACCGGAGCTGCTTGCGACTTTAGCGCCGGGAATTATCTGGGTTGCCGCGTTGTTGGCGGTGCTGCTGTCCATTGATGGCCTGTTTCGTGCGGACCATGAGTGCGGGGCTCTGGAGCAGCTGCTGACTGCCCCGCAGAGCCTCTATGTGCCGGTGCTGGCCAAGTTGCTGGCCCACTGGCTACTGACCGGCTTGCCACTGGTGCTGATGACGCCACTGCTGGGTTACATGCTGCACCTGCCCGCTGCTGCCATTGCTGTTCTGTTTGTAGCAGTGCTGCTGGGAACTCCCACACTGGTGGCCATTGGTGCTATTGGCGCCGCCTTGACGGTGTCTCTGCGCAGCGGCGGTATCCTGTTGTCGTTGCTGGTATTGCCGCTTTATGTGCCGGTGCTGGTGTTTGGTGCCGGTGTGGTGGGGTATGCCGCTCAGGGTTTGCCGGTGTCCGGTATTCTGGCACTGCTGGGCGCGATGATGTTGGCGTCACTGACGTTGGCACCGGCGGCGGTGGCCGCCGGTTTAAGAATCAGTTCAGGAAGTTAATGATGATCTGGAAAACATTGACACGCTGGTATCACCAGTTGGGCTCGCCACGATATTTTTTTCGGTTTAGTGATGTATTGCTGCCGTGGTTGTGGCCCATAGCTCTGCTGACCACCGCCGTGGGTCTGATCTGGGGGCTGGCGTTTGCGCCGGAGGATTACCAGCAGGGTAACAGTTACCGGATTATTTTTATTCATGTGCCCGCAGCCAGTGGTGCCCTGTTGGGCTATGTGGCTATGGGGGTGGCCGGATTAGTGAATCTGGTGTGGCGCATGAAGATGGCGGAAGTGATGATCAAGGCCATTGCGCCGTTTGGCGCTGTATTGGCGGCGTTGGCACTGATCACCGGCGCTATTTGGGGTAAACCGACCTGGGGCACCTACTGG
>PGZG01000140.1 GCA_002840115.1 Gammaproteobacteria bacterium HGW-Gammaproteobacteria-14
GACGAAAGAACTGCCCTGCAGGCGCAGGCGCAGGCTCTGGAACATCCGCTTGCTTGCTGAGCACCTCTGCCTCTTGAACAACCGGTTCGGCCACAGCTTTTTGTTCCGCTTGTTGCGGGGGAGACAGTGGCTGGCTCTCCGTCGGCGTTTTTTCAACCTGGTTTCTTTCAGGTTGTGCTGGTGCACTAACGTCTGTGCGTTCTACTGCTGCGGACGCAGGGGTTTCAGCGATCGCGACAGTCGCAGGTGCCTCTTCAGAGGTGCCGGACTGACCACCGGATTGACCTCCGGACTGAGTAGCACCGTCTTGCGTCGCCGTATTTACAGGTGAGTTTTCCTCACCTTGAGTTGCCTCGTGATTAATTTCCACGCCGTTTTCGTCGACATGCTTGGCTTTTTCCTGCTCGCGCTCTTTGCGACGCGGGCGGCGGCGCTCGCGGCGCGGCCGGTCATCACGGACTTCGCTGCGGCGCGCAGCATCAGCGCCTTGAGGTGCTTGAGATGCCTGAGCGTCGTTATCGACTTCTGATTCGACCTTGTTGCCATCGGCCTTGTTGCGAGCAGGTCTGTCCTGACGGCGTGGTTGTTCCGGCCGATCACTGCGCTGCCGTGGTTCGCGTTCCGGACGTTCTGCCTTGTCTGTACGCTCGGTACGATTTTGCGGCTGCTTTTCCTGGCGACGTGGTTCCCGTTCCGGGCGCGGCTCTGCCGTTGCTGCGCTGGCCGTAGGCTGACCGCCGCTGCGGCGGTTGTCATCCGGGCGCTCTCCGCGGGGACGACGCTGGCGTCCGTCGGCACGATTGTCGCTACGGTTGTCGTTACGGTTATTGCGGTTGCGTGGTCGGGCATCGGTGCGCTGCTGAGTCGGTTTTTTCACCGGTGCGGCAGGTTTCGGTGCCGGTGCTGGAGCAAACAGCGCTTTTAACCAAAGGATGAACTGGGCAAGCATGCCAGGCGTTGTAGCCACTTCCGCTTTTTCCGCTTCCCGGGGAGCCGGTGCGGCGGTATCCGGTGCCACCAGTTTTACGGCGGGCTGCTGGATTTTGATTTCCGCTTCCGTTACCGGCTCCTGGGAAGGATCATTATTTTCCATCAGGGAAACTTCATGGCTGACCAGACCTTCACTAACCTGATCATCGCGGATGCGTTGCACTTCGAAGTGCGGTGTCTCCAGATTGGGGTTCGGGATTACCAGAATCCGGGTTTTATAGCGATTTTCCAGATCGCGTAGCTGCTGACGCTTTTCATTCAGCATGTAGGTGCCGACAGGAACCGGTACCTGTGCCTGAATTTCGCCAGTGCGTTCTTTCATGACTTCTTCTTCGATCAGACGCAAAATAGACAGCGCCAGAGATTTCACGTCACGAATATGGCCCTGACCATTACAGCGGGGGCAAACAATGGAAGAGGTTTCGCCCAACGAGGGGCGCAGGCGCTGACGGGAAAGCTCCATCAAGCCAAAGCGGGAAATGCGACCTACCTGAATGCGGGCACGGTCAGCCTCCAGTGCTTCACGGAGGCGGGTTTCCACTTCGCGCTGATTGCGTTGTGGGCCCATGTCGATAAAGTCGATAACGATCAGGCCGCCGATATCCCGGAGTCGCAACTGACGAGCAATTTCGTCGGCGGCTTCAAGATTGGTTTGCAGGGCGGTTTCTTCGATATCAGCACCTTTGGTGGCGCGGGAAGAGTTGATGTCAATGGATACCAGCGCTTCGGTCGGGTCGATCACAATGGAACCACCGGAGGGCAGCTTCACTTCCCGCTGGAAAGCGGACTCAATCTGTGATTCGATCTGGTAGCGGGAAAACAGCGGAATCTCATCTTTGTACTGTTTGATCTTGCTCTGGAAATCCGCCATCACCTGAGAGACAAAGCCTTGGGCTTCGGCATAGGTTTCGTCGGAGTCGATCAGTACTTCACCGATATCCTTGCGCAGGTAATCACGAATAGCGCGGATAATGACGTTGGACTCCTGATAAATCAGGAACGGGGCCTGACGACCTTTCGAGGCGTCGTCGATGGAGCTCCACAGTTTCAACAGGTAGTTCAAATCCCACTGCAGCTCTTCGGCGCTACGGCCAAGACCGGCGGTACGGACGATAACGCCCATTTCTTCCGGCAGCTCCAGAGAGTTCAGGGCGTCTTTCAGTTCTTGACGCTCTTCACCTTCAATGCGACGCGAGATGCCGCCCGCCCGAGGGTTATTGGGCATCAGCACCAGGTAGCGTCCGGCCAGACTGATAAAGGTGGACAGGGCTGCGCCTTTGTTGCCGCGCTCTTCCTTGTCGACTTGAACAATAATTTCCTGACCTTCACGGATGACATCCTTGATATTGATGCGACCCTGAAGATCTTTCGGTTCTTTCTGGAAATACTGCCGGGAAATTTCTTTCAGCGGCAGGAAGCCGTGACGCTCGGCGCCAAAGTCGACGAAGGCGGCTTCAAGGGAGGGTTCAACGCGAGTGATCCGGCCTTTATAGATATTGGCTTTTTTCTGTTCGCGGGTGCGGTGCTCAATGTCCAGGTCATACAACTTCTGGCCATCTACGAGGGCAACCCGAACTTCTTCAGCGTGGGTTGCATTGATTAACATGCGTTTCATGTTTGCTCATCACATCTTGTGATGGCGTGCAGACAGGCCCGCTTTCAGGCGGGACAGACCGGTCGAGCTGGTGAATGCAACACGCAACCACAGGCAAATGGCCTGTGTTTTGTCGCGTCTTGATCATTTTCCCTGATCGAACCTCTTTTCCATTGCGGCTTCATGGCCGGGTTCTGCTATTGCGCGCCTCTTGGGCTCGCCTCACAAAACTGTCATCTTCCGGGGCCGCTTTGGTTGCGGCGCCCTAAAATCGGCGTTGTTGATACCGTATGTGTCTGTCGCCGCTCTGTGCGGCGTATTCTCTCTGCAGGCCACCGGTTATGTTTTTGCTGTCAGGTAAACACTCTGTCAGCGCCGGTATAAATAATCAGCCTGCTGCCGGATCTTAATCAGATCCATGGGCGTGCTGTGCTGTCGGCTCCACCTCTGGCCATGCTCATATTCAGCATCCGGCGAATGTTCGCAGCGCGTCGCCGGAGGGCGGGCGGTGACCGACGGCCGAGTGTAACAGTAAAAATGCCGCTTGATCAATGAGATAGGGAGTTCATGGTCGCTGTCAGGTTTGGTGCTGGTGGGTCTACTTGTGCAGGATAGGGATCCCTCCTGTCTTTTCCGGGACTGTGTGAGGCATGGATGCCGAACGCAAGCCCCCATGGATGGGTTCACGGCGTGTCCCGGAAAAGACAGGAGGGATCCCTATCCGGTGCCAGAGCGACGATTGCTGCGGGTGGTTTGTCTTAATTTAGTCACTGGAAGAATATTCCCAAGCAAGAAATTCCCGAGCAAACCCGGAGAACACTCGCTAGAATCGCCGCCATGACAGAACCTACCCCCGTAAAAGTCACCTTTGTCACTATTGGTGAGGATCGTGCTGGCCAGCGGCTGGACAACTTTCTGATTGGTCACCTCAAGGGCGTGCCGAAATCCCGTATTTACCGAATCATCAGGGATGGCCAGGTACGAGTGAACAAAAAACGTGCCTCGCAGACCACCCGCCTGGAAGCGGGGGACGAGGTGCGTATCCCGCCGGTGCGGGTGGCTGAGGCCACAGTGGCGCCAGCGGTCGGTGCCGGGTTGGCAGATCGCCTTTCCCGCGGGCTGGTCTACGAAGACGACTGGCTGCTGGTTTACAACAAGCCTGCCGGCCTTGCGGTTCACGGTGGAAGCGGTGTCAGTCTGGGGTTGATCGAAACCTTGCGGGCGCTACGCCCCAAGGAAGACCAGCTTGAGCTGGTGCATCGGCTTGACCGGGATACTTCCGGGCTGATTATGGTGGCTCGCAAGCGCAGCTTTCTCAGGCGGTTGCAGCGGTTGATGCAGGCCGGAGGTATGGAAAAGCGGTACTGGTTGATTTGTCAGGGATTTAAGGGACAGAGCCGCTCTGTTAATGCACCCTTATTAAAACTGACCAGCGGCAATAATGAGCGCATTGTCCGGGTATCCCGTGAAGGCAAGCCCTCGGATACCGAGTTTCGAATGATTGAGCGGTTCGCTGACACCCAGCTGGTTGAGGCGACACTGGGCACCGGTCGCACTCATCAGATTCGTGTGCATGCCCAGCATGGCGGCTTCCCGCTGCTCGGGGATAGCAAATATGGAAACCCGGCGCTGACGGATCGGCTAAAGAAGCTCGGTATCCAGCGCTTGTGCCTGCATGCGCGATCATTGAAGTTGCGCCACCCCGAGACTGGCGAGCTACTGTCGCTGGAGGCTCCGCTGGACGATGCATTTGAACATGCGCTGACAGTGTTAAAGAAGGAAAAAATAGCATGAAGCGCCTGGTCATCTTTGATTGGGACGGCACTCTGATGGATTCCACCGGACGAATTGTGGAGTGTCTGTGTCTGGCTGCGGCGGACGCCGGGTTACCGACGTTGGCACAGGATCATGCCCGTTCAATTATTGGCCTTGGGCTGCCTGAGGCTATTCGAACCCTGTTTCCGGGTATCGGTTACGAGGATGCGGAGCAGATGCGGCAGCATTATGCGCGGCGTTTTGTGGCTGCAGAGGCGGTGCCCTGCGCTCTGTTCCCGGGAGTGCGAGAGCTGCTCGACGAATTGGCGGCCAGTGGTGTGGCCATGGCTGTGGCTACAGGTAAAAGTCGCAAGGGCTTGACTCGGGTATGGCAGGGTAATGATCTGGCCGATTATTTTGCGGCCTCTCGTTGTGCTGACGAATCCCGTTCCAAGCCCCATCCTGCCATGGTGCAGGAGCTATTGGCGGAGCTGGGTACGCCTGCCCA
>PGZG01000004.1 GCA_002840115.1 Gammaproteobacteria bacterium HGW-Gammaproteobacteria-14
GCAAACATGCCCAGGGGTTAATTACCGCCATGGGCGTATCCATGGGGCTGGCCGGTGGCGCTATTATGGGCAAGGGCACCACAGCGCAAAAAGAACGTTGGGCTCTACCGCTACTCACTCTGGAAAAAGTTGGCGCCTGGGCCATCTCTGAACCCAACTCTGGCTCTGATGCCTTCGGCCAGATGAAAACCTTGGCCAAGCGGGATGGCAATGGCGGCTATATCATCAATGGTGCCAAAACCTGGATCACCAACGGCCCCTTTGCCGACACTATTATCCTGATCTGCAAACTTGATGAAGAGGGGGTAGCCCCACAGGATCGCAAGATTATCTCCTTTATTCTGGATGCCGGAATGGATGGGCTTACCCAGTCCAAACCCTTCAAGAAAATGGGCATTGGCTCCTCACCCACTGGCGAACTGTTCCTGTCTGATGTGAAGTGCGGCCCGGAACGGCTGCTCGGTGAAAGCGAAGACAGCTATGGCCGCTCCGGGGCCAAAGGCACCTTTATGCAGGAACGCGCCGGCGTTGCCGCCATGGCACTGGGTATGGTGGAAAGAGCCATGGAGCTGTCCGTGCAATACGCAAAAGATCGGGTCCAGTTTGGTCGCCCCATCGGCGACAACCAGTTGATCCAACTAAAGCTGGCCAATATGGAAGTAGTGCGAATGAACCTGCAGAACATGGTGTTCCGCTACATTGAGTCCGTGGCCAACGGTCAGCAAATGACTCTGGCCGAAGCCTCCGCCATGAAGCTGTATGCGGCCCAGAGCGCCATGGCAGTGGCCACTGAGGCGGTGCAGATCCATGGCGGTTACGGTTATATGCGCGAATCACGGGTGGAGCAGCTAATGAGAGACGCCAAGATTCTGCAGATTTATGCGGGCACCGATGAGATGCAGATTATCGCCATTGCTCGAGACCTGATGTCCCGCTGAAACACCGCTAATCCTTCCGCCAGCACCATTCATCGGTGCTGGCGCGTTCGAACAAGCCGATTGGCCCGAATGACCACCTTCTCGGCCCGTTCAGTCCTTGTACTGACTCGCCTCATCAATAGAATACCGCCTTCTCATTAGAAGCATAGGTAGATGGTATGTCCCTACTGCGCTATCAGGCGGACGTTCCCGCCGTGGTGCTGGTTGCAACCGTGATGGCTGCCCAGCTTGCGATCTTCTTTATGATCGACAGCCATTGGATGGCGCTGGCTCTGGTAATGCTCCTGCTAACCGTTCAGGTATCCAGCGGTGCCATCTGCCATAACCATCATCATGTGAAGACGTTTCGCTCGCACTGGCTTAACCGCCTGTTTGAGTCGGTGCTCTATTTACAAACCGGCACCAGCCCATACAGCTGGACGCTGCATCATAATATCGGCCATCACCGCCATTACCTGAATCAGGATACCGACCCTGCTGCATGGCGCGAGGCGGATGGCCGAGTGATGAATCGGATCAAGTTTGACCTGATCAATGCCGCCCGAATTTACCCGGAAATCATGCGCATTGGCCGGGGCCACCCGGCACTGTACCGGCGTTTCAAAACCATGTTTGTGCTAGCCAATATCCCGCTGGCCCTGCTGATGTTGATTGACCCACTACGCACTCTGATCGTGTTTGTTTTACCAATGGTGATGCTACTGGTGGTGTTACTTGATAACACCTATGGCCAGCATGCGGGCACGGAAACAGACAATCACTACGTTGCCTCACGCAATGTTGAGCTTCCCCTGTACAATCTGACCTCCTGGAATCTGGGCTACCACACGGCGCACCACCTGCTACCTGGGCTGCACTGGAGCAAGTTACCCGAATTACATGCACAAATTCGCGACCGGATTCCCGAAGAACTGATCGTCGACACCATGCTCTTACAGTGGGAGCCAGGTCGTCAGCAGCGCCAACAACGCCAGCAGGAAGGTATCTGAGCTCGATGAAACGCTTTACTCCGATCATTCTGTTGCTGCTTGGTGGAGCCGCTGGCGCCGCCGAATGTCACTATTTCTGGGCAACAGACTGCTTCGAGATTCGCAACGCCCAGAGCCGGGATATCACCCATCATGTGCTGCTCTCCTCCGAGCGATACCGATTCCAGGCCAGTGCGCCAGGACAGTGTGCCGTCGAGCTCGAGGCCAGCTTCAGCACCACCCACAAAGGGCAGGTATTACAGCGTTTTAACCGTGAGCTCCGGCGTCTGCCGGGCTGTCGCCAGCTGGAAAACCTGAGCCCCCGGACCTTTGAAAGCGAAGGAGAGGCCGTGGCTGAATGGCAACGGCTAGCCTCAGAGCGAAACTTCAAGCGCCTTCATATGGTTCGTCGGCTGCCTGACTAAGCCTTCTGCCCGCCCCTTACGCCAGCACAGCTGACAGGGCGTCCCGGTATGCTATGATGCTGACGTTTGATATTTGCGGGACAACTATAATGACAACAAGATACCGTGCCCTGCTGAGCCTGCCGTTGCTGGCATCAGGGTTGTTTCTGGCAGGCTGCCAAAGCCAGCTGCAGGGCAGTCGCGAAGGGGATTTCTACCATTCACCAGCGGCGGCTTACACTGTTGATCTGAGTATCAATACGTTCCGGGGCAAGGTGAGTCTGGACGAGCGTTGCGATCCCTACGGCGGTTCCACCACCCTATGGGATGGTAGCGGTCGCATGTTCCGTATTGACTACCTGAAAGCCGAGGGCAACCCTAACGTTCGGACACCGCGTTTCGCGGCGGACCAGACACTGCTGAACCTGGTGCTTAACGGCTACCTGCGCAGCGTCGTAGCGGAAGCCCCACTGGTCAAATCCGCCGAAGTAGTACACCGGGAATTGCTGCAAGACAACGACCCCCGCTCCCTGTTTGCGGTGGTTAGTCTGGATGTGGACAGTGACGCACTGCCCGACACCCCCGCCGTCACCGGCCGCTATTACTATGGTTTTTTGCTATTCAAAAAAGGCGAGCTGATTTACGCCGTTCAACACCGTCAACCGGCGCTGATGCCTGAGAGCATGAAAGCCGTGCTGCTGCGCCTTGCCGATGCAATGGAAATGCCGGGACAGGAACGCAACGAAAGCGAAATCGAGCGAACACGCCGGATGCTTTCCAGACTCTCCCCCAAGAGTGAAAAAGCATCACCGACACGGCTTTGCATACCGCCAACGGTGGCGGGCCAGTGAGCCTGGCAGAACAAGCCTGCGAGGCCTGTCGGGCAGATGCGCCAAGAGCCACCGATGAACAGGTGGCGCAATGGCGCAATGAAATTCCTGCCTGGAAGCTGGTAGAAGAGGATGGCGTGGTAAAACTGCAACGCCAATTCAGTTTCGCAGATTTCAGCGCCGCCATGGCGTTCAGTCAACAGGTGGCCGTACTGGCCGACAGCGTCGGCCATCACCCATCCTTGCTGACCGAATGGGGTAAAGTGACGGTGACATGGTGGACTCATAAAATCACCGGGCTACATCGTAATGACTTTATTTGTGCTGCCCGTACAGACCAACTGTTAACAAACTCTTAAATAAATACCCGGAGCCTGACTGTACCGGAGAATATTATGCGGCCCCCTGCAATCACAGACTTGTTGCCGTGACGAGTATCTGGAAACGCACCGTTATCACCACCTCACTGATCGCCCTTATGGCGACGCCCCTCTTGGTGTACTGGTATCAGTCATCACGGACAGGCCTAACCAGCATCTCCTCTGAACCTGCCATCTGGCCCATTCCGGAAGACGAAACCGCTGCTCGTAAAGCAAAGCTGATCAACCTGCTGCTACCCGCCATTCAGCACAACAACCGGGAGCTTCTCGCCAAACGCCAACGGCTTGAGAAGCTTCATCAAAACATTGCCGCCGGGCGCATGCCTGAAGGGCGCGAGCTTAACTGGCTAATTGAGTTGTCCGAGCGTTATCGGTTAGAAGTGCCGTCACCACTTAATCCTGAGTGGAGCCGTATTTTACTCCGCCGTATCGATATGGTTCCTGCGGATCTGGCTCTTGCCCAAGGCGCACTTGAGTCCGCCTGGGGCACTTCCCGCTTTGCTCTGGATGGCAATAACTACTTTGGTCAGTGGTGCTTCGTTAAAGGCTGCGGTCTGGTGCCACAGCAACGACGCGAAGGAGCCAACCATGAGGTGGCACGATTTTCCTCTTCTGCAGAGAGTGTTCGTCGCTATATGCATAACCTGAACAGCCATCCACGTTATACCGAACTGCGGCTGATTCGTGAACAGGCTCGACAACAATCCCGGCAAAGTAGCGGCAGTGAGTTAGCCGCCGGTCTCGAAGGCTACTCGGAATTAGGCGAAACCTACATTGAAATGGTCCGCAGTCTAATCCGTTTTAATGACCTGGAACGCTTCGAACACTTTTAATCTCCCTCACCGTTATTCCGCATACCAACCCTCTGCAGTACGTCGCATCCATACCCAGGAATACCAGTGGAACCGACCTTCTCCGGCAGATGCGGTGCAGTTATAACGACTACGCCCCACCGGAATCGCAGACGGAGCGTCAATTACCAGCCGGGTAATCCCCCGCTCCAGAGTCATCGCCGGACTAACCACCTGAGAACCAATAAAACATTGCACTCCACGACGGCGCCAATCGCCTTCCAGCATTAATGTTAACGATGGTCTGGCGCTGACGGTAACACCATCCGCCGGAATGGTTTCAATTACCGGAAACGGCAACGCCAACACCTTATCGCGCAACGATGACCAGCTAGCCTGATGACGATTCACCGGAATCCGGGGAATATTCTGCCAATCCACCGCGGCATCCAGCGCGCCACTTTGCTGACCAAAACCCAGATATCCCATATCGATCAAAAGCTGCCGCAAGGCCGCATCCTGCTCACCATAGGGGTAGGCCAACCAGGGCAATGCCTCCGCTCCTGTCCAGCCCTCAATGGCTTGCTGTGCCTGCTCTATTTCAGAACGAATACGGTCGCGCCACTGCGCTTCAGACTCGCCGGATTGACGTCGCACCATATGGGGGTGGCTAACGCTGTGATTCAGCACCAGATGACCACGACGATGCATATCCGTAATCATCTCCGTCGTCATGGCCCGGCCGCCGCGATCGACGCCTCCAGCATTAACAAAGACCGTACCCTGCCAGTCTTTTGCCTCCAGCAGTGGCAGCCCGACCTCATAGATGCTCTTGTAGGCATCATCAAAGGTGATCGCCACTAACTTGTCGCGGGCGTCCGCACCCTGCTTGACCGCCTCAATAAGAGCGTCCAGGCGCAATACCGTAAACCCCTCCTGCTGGAGGCGATCAAGATGCTCTGCAAACTGCTCCGGCGTAACCGATGTGGCAGCAGGTGTTGTCGCATCAACATGGTGGTACATCAAAATGACCGCAGCGGGCGCCACCTGCACTAACAACACCAGCAGCATGACGCTTTGCATCACTTGCCTGAACATTCTGGATACCTCCCGGTTTTTTGGTCGATGGTAGCATCACTGAGATGATACTGCTGGCCAACGCGGCCAGCCCGCAACCCTCAGGAGAACCTCATGCCATTGACCGCAGAACAGCTCGAAACCCTGCGCCACGCTTCAGAGAACACCTTTCCGTTTGTCAGTCGCTGCGGCGTAAAAGTTCTGGAGCTGGAACGCGGCTATTGCAAGATGCTGATGCCCTACAATGCAAACATTAACCATGTCGGCACCATGTATGCTGGCGCGCTCTTTACTCTCGCCGAGTTACCCGGTGGTGTGGTGTATATGACCAGCTTCGACACCTCGCGCTTTTACCCCATCGTCAAGGACATGAGCATTCGCTTCCGCCGCCCTGCGAAAACCGACATCACCGTTGAGGTACGCATTAGCGAAGAAGAGATTGCCCGGATCGAGCAGGAGGCAGAAACCAACGGAAAATGTGATTTTGCCTGGGATGTAGAGCTAAAAGATGCCAGCGGAGAAGTAGTGGCGCTGACACACAACGTGTACCAGCTGCGCAAGATCGGTATGTGAGTGTGCGAGCGTTAGGCGTTAGAGGCGAGAGGCCTCTAACGCCTAACGCTAAACTCGTGAACCGCTTCGATAAACACCCGAGCATGCTCCGGGTCTACCTCCGGGGTAATACCATGCCCAAGGTTAAAGATATGACCTGGATGGTCGCCAAAGTCTGCCAAAATCCGTTTTACTTCCGCACGAATAGTCGCCGGCGAGGCATACAACACTGCAGGGTCCATATTGCCCTGTAGCGCCACCCGGTCTCCAACCCGACGACGGGCATCGCCAATATTGACCGTCCAATCCAACCCCAAAGCATCACAGCCAGTATCCGCCATGCTTTCCAACCAAAGCCCGCCATTTTTAGTAAACAGAATCACTGGTACCGGCTGGCCATCATGATTGCGAATCAAACCGTCAACGATTTGCTTCATATAACGCAGAGAAAACTCCTGATAGGCCGCCGCCGATAATGCTCCGCCCCAGGTATCAAAAATCTGCACCGCCTGCGCACCATGGCGGATTTGGCCATTAAGGTATTCCGTGACGGTTTTAGCGAGCTTGTCGAGCAGTCGGTGTGCTTGCTCCGGCTGATCATAGATCATCGCCTTGAGGTTGCGGAAATCCTTGGAGGAGCCACCTTCAACCATATAAGTAGCCAGCGTCCAGGGGCTGCCAGAAAAACCGATGAGAGGAACACGACCATTAAGCTCACGACGAATCGTACTGACTGCATTCATCACATAGCCCAAGTCTCGCTCAATATCCGGCAACGGCAGCGCATCAATATCGGCGGCCGTACGAACCGTTTTGCGGAAACGGGGGCCTTCTCCCGTTTCAAAATACAGGCCCAACCCCATCGCATCCGGGATGGTCAGAATGTCAGAAAACAAAATCGCCGCATCCAGCGGGTAACGTGCCAGCGGCTGAAGAGTGACTTCGCAGGCCAGGTCCGGGTTGGTACACAGATCCATAAAGCTGCCAGCCTTTTCGCGAGAGGCACGATACTCCGGCAGGTAGCGGCCCGCTTGACGCATCATCCATACCGGCGTCCGGTCCACCGACTCACGCCGCAGCGCACGAAGAAAGCGATCATTTTGCAGAGCCGGAAAAGTCATGAGGTCATCCTGTCATCGACGCTCTTTGGCAAACCATAAGCCAAAAAGTCATTGCGTAAAATACAGTCCAATTTAAAACAAGGCCCGCAAACGCGGGCCCTGAAGTGCATCACTGAAGCGTCGATCAAACGTCCAGATAATCGAGAATACCTTTGGCGGCTTCCTGCCCTTCCCAAATAGCAGTAACCACGAGATCCGAGCCTCTCACCATATCACCGCCGGCAAAGATCTTCGCATTCGCCGTCTGAAACGGATAGGCCTGCTTTTCACTGGCACGAACACGACCGGACTCATCCGTAGCAACACCCTGAGTATCAAACCAGTCGGCGGGGCTAGGCCGGAAACCAAACGCAATCAGCACAGCATCCGCAGGCAGTATCTGCTCACTGCCTGGAATCGGCTCTGGGCGACTCCGCCCATTGGCATCAGCCTCACCAAGACGAGTTTCCACCACCTTCACCCCAGTTACCTTGCCGTTCTCACCAACAATTTCAATGGGCTGTCGATTGAAGAGAAATTGCACGCCTTCCTCCCGTGCATTCGCCACTTCACGGCGCGAGCCCGGCATATTTTCTTCATCACGTCGGTAAGCACATACCACGCTGGAAGCACTTTGACGAATCGAGGTGCGGTTACAGTCCATGGCCGTATCGCCACCGCCAAGTACAACAACGCGCTTTCCTTTCACGTCGATAAAATCTGCCGCGTCTTTTTCAAAGCCAAGATTGCGATTCACACTGGAGACCAGAAACGGCAAAGCATCGTAAACGCCCGCCAGGTCTTCGCCGGGGAAACCACCTTTCATATAGGTGTAGGTTCCCATCCCCATAAAGACCGCATCGAACTCTTCCAATAACTCTTCGATGGAAACATCTCGACCAATCTCCGTATTCAGGCGGAACTCAACACCCATGCCTTCAAAAATCTCCCGGCGCTTGGTCATCACCGGTTTTTCCAGCTTGAATTCAGGAATACCGAAGGTAAGCAAGCCACCGATTTCCGGATAGCGATCAAAAACTACAGCCTTAACGCCACTGCGAGCCAACACATTGGCGCAACCTAGCCCCGCAGGGCCTGCGCCAATAACCGCTACTTTCTTGTTCGTGACAACCACCTTTGACATATCCGGCCGCCAGCCCATGGCGATGGCGGTATCAGTAATATATTTCTCAGCGGAGCCAATAGTTACTGCACCAAAGCCGTCATTTAAGGTGCACGCGCCTTCACACAGACGGTCCTGTGGACAAACACGACCACACACTTCCGGGAGAGCGTTAGTCTGATGACATAGCTCAACAGCCTCCATCAGATTGCCTTCGGAAATAAGCTTCAGCCAGTTCGGAATATAGTTGTGAACCGGGCATTTCCATTCGCAATAGGGATTGCCACATTCCAGGCAACGATGGGCCTGATGCTCCACTTCCCGCGTCTCAAAAGGGTAGTAGATCTCTTCATAGCGGGTGCGGCGCAAACCAGAATCCTTTTTCTTTGGATCCTTGCGTGGCACATCCAGAAACTGAAAATCGTTGCTCAGTCTTTCAGACATCGTTCAATACCTCATCATGCCGGGTTGGCACGGGTGCTTTTCAGCAGGTGTGCCAGATTGGCAGCTTTAGGCTTAACCAGCCAGAACTTACGACTCATGGCATCAAAGTTATCGAGGATATGCTGTCCCCACTCGCTGCCGGTTTCCTGCACATACTCACGCAGCACACGCAGCAAGTGACTGCGGTAGGCTTCCGTGGCCTCGGTGCTGATACGGTGCAACTCAATCAACTCCGGGTTAATGCGATCAAAGAAATCATTACCCTGATCCAGCACATAGGCAAAACCACCGGTCATACCGGCACCAAAGTTGACGCCCGTTGGGCCCAGCACCGTGACACAACCACCGGTCATGTATTCGCAGCAATGGTCCCCAGCCCCTTCAACCACGGCATGGGCACCGGAGTTACGGACGGCAAAGCGCTCGCCCGCCGTACCGGCCGCAAACAGCTTGCCGCCAGTGGCACCGTAAAGACAGGTGTTGCCGACAATCGCTGTATCCTGACTGGCAAAGCTGCTGACCTTCGGCGGAGCAATAACAATCCGACCACCGGCCATCCCTTTACCAACATAATCGTTAGCATCACCTTCCAAATACAAATGCAGACCGCCGGCATTGAAAACACCAAAGCTCTGCCCCGCCGTGCCGGTCAAGCGAACCCGGATAGGAGCTTTTTCCATATCCAGATTGCCGTGTCGCTTGGCAATTTCGCCAGAGACACGGGCACCGATAGATCGGTTGCAATTAGTAATCTTGTAGTTAAACGAGCCGCCGCCCGCAGTTTCAATGGCCGACAACATATCGGCAACCATCTGCTCTGCAAGCTCACCCGTATCGAAAGGTTCATTGCGTGGAATTTCACAGAACTGCGGTTTGTTAGCAGGCACATTGTCATTGCGCAAAATCGGCAACAAATCCAGCTTGCCTTGCCGCGCGGTCAACCCTGCGCTGACCGACAACAGATCCGTACGACCAATCAGCTCAGCCATAGAGCGTACGCCCAACGCAGCCAACAGCTGACGCACCTCTTCCGCTACAAAGCGGAAGTAATTCATCAGCATTTCCGGGGCACCGATAAAGTGGTTTTTACGCAGATCATCACGCTGGGTAGCAACACCGGTGGCACAGTTATTCAAGTGGCAAATACGCAGATATTTGCAGCCCAGCACCACCATGGGGACGGTGCCAAAACCGAACGACTCCGCACCAAGAATAGCCGCTTTCACCACGTCCAGGCCGGTTTTCAAACCACCATCTGTCTGCAAACGAATCTTGCCACGCAAGTCATTCATGCGCAGAGCCTGATGAGCTTCTGACAAGCCCAGCTCCCAGGGAGAACCCGCATAACGGATTGATGTCAGCGGGCTTGCCGCAGTGCCGCCGTCATAACCAGAAATCGTAATCAAGTCCGCATAGGCTTTAGCAACACCGGCAGCGATGGTACCAACGCCCGGTTCGGACACCAGCTTTACCGACACCAATGCGTTTGGGTTGACCTGCTTAAGATCAAAAATCAGCTGCGCCAAATCCTCAATGGAGTAAATATCATGGTGCGGTGGTGGCGAAATCAAAGTGACGCCCGGCACCGAATAACGCAGCCGCGCAATCAGCTCATTGACTTTGCCACCGGGCAGCTGGCCGCCCTCTCCTGGTTTAGCGCCCTGAGCCACCTTGATCTGCAGAACCTCAGCATTCACCAGATAGTGAGGCGTTACACCAAAGCGACCAGATGCCACCTGCTTGATTTTGGAAACACGTTCGGTCCCAAAACGCGCCGGATCTTCACCGCCTTCACCGGAGTTAGAACGACCACCAAGACGATTCATCGCCGTTGCAATCGCTTCATGGGCTTCCGGTGACAGCGCACCCAAAGACATCCCCGCAGAATCAAAACGTGGCAGAATCGATTCAATAGGCTCCACTTCGTCCAACGGCACCGCTGCGATATCACCACGCAGCTTGAATAAATCCCGCAGCGTCGCCACACCACGGTCATTCACCAAATCAGCAAATTCCTGATAGTCGGCATATTCACCACTGTTAACCGCTTTATGGATGGCATGCACTACATCCGGGTTAAAGGCGTGGTATTCCTTGCCATACATAAACTTCAGCACACCACCAGCATCAATCGGTTTGCGCTGTTTCCAGGCATCCGATGCCAGAATCGTCTGGTCTTCCTGGAAGTCATCAAAATCAGCACCGGCAATCCTGCTGGCAACGCCGTGGAAGCACATATCAATCACTTCGCGAGCAATACCGATAGCTTCAAACAACTGCGCACCACGATAAGACGCAATCGTCGAAATCCCCATTTTGGAGATGATTTTCAGCAGTCCCTTGTTAATGCCTTTACGGAAATTTTTCTGCAGCTCAATGGCATCGCCAATCAATTCGCCGGAGCGCACCATATCCGCAATAACATCGTAGGCCAGATAGGGATACACCGCCGTAGCACCAAAACCAAACAGCACCGCAAAATGATGCGGATCACGGGTAGTTGCGGTTTCCACAATAATATTGGCGCTGCAACGCAGGCCGGTTTGCGTCAGGCGATGATGCACAGCCCCTGTGGCCATTAGCGCATGAACCGTCAACTGTCCCTGAGTGATGCCATAATCTGATAGCACCATCAGTACCTTACCGGCGCGAACCGCCGCCTCGGCCTGATCACAGATATTCAGCACTGCCTGCTTGAGACCCACCGCTGGATCGTAATGCAGAGAGATCCGCTCGTGAGAATAACCGGGTCTTTCAATGCGCAGCAGGTTGGCAAACTTCGAGTGCGACAGTACCGGTGTTGACAAGATAGCGCGATCCGCATGATCTGCAGACTCTTCAAAAATATTACGCTCTGCGCCAACACAGGTTTCCAGCGACATGACGATCGCTTCACGAAGCGGATCAATGGGCGGATTCGTTACCTGCGCGAATTGCTGCCGGAAAAAATCGTACAGAGGGCGCTGGCGCTGGGACAGCACCGCCATGGGAGTATCGTCCCCCATGGAGCCGACCGCTTCCTGACCGGCTTCCGCCAGTGGCCGCAACACCTGATCACGCTCTTCAAAAGTCACCTGGAACAGTTTCTGGTAAGCCAGCAACTGATCACTAACCACCTCATCCATGCGCTCAACTTCGGTATCGTAATCCGCTTCGATACGCAGGGCGTTCTCTTTCAGCCACTTGCGATAGGGATGCCGAACCTTGAGGCGATTATCAATGTCGGACGCTTTTAGCAGCTCACCGGTTTCCGTATCAATGGCGAGAATCTGGCCCGGTCCGACACGACCTTTGGCAACCACATCTTCCGGCTGATAGCCGTGCACGCCAACTTCCGAAGACAACGTGATAAACCCGTTTTTGGTAATTACCCAACGGGCCGGACGCAGGCCATTACGGTCGAGCAAGCACACCGCATAACGACCATCCGTTAGCACAATGCCCGCCGGACCATCCCACGGCTCCATATGCATGGAGTTAAATTCATAGAAGGCACGCAAATCCGCATCCATGGATTCCACGTTTTGCCAAGCCGGCGGCACCATCATGCGCACTGCACGGAACATATCCATGCCGCCCGCCATCAGCACTTCCAGCATATTGTCCATGCTGGAAGAATCAGAACCGGTACGGTTTACCAGCGGCGTCAGACTCTCCAGATCCGGCAGCAAGTCGCTGACAAATTTGGGCGTCCGGGCAACCGACCAATTACGGTTGCCTTCAACCGTGTTGATCTCACCGTTGTGCGCCAGATAACGGAACGGCTGGGCCAGCGGCCAACGCGGCATGGTATTGGTAGAAAAGCGCTGATGGAAAACGACAATGGCCGTTTGCATCGCCGCATCACCCAAGTCCGGGTAAAAGCGCGGCAGATCCACCGGCATCATCAACCCTTTGTAAGAGATAACGCTGGCGGACAACGAGCAGATGTAAAAATTACCGTCATTTTCAATACGGTTCTCTGCCCGACGCCGCGCAAAGAACAGTTTACGGTTCAAATCCGTTTCCGAAAGACCGTCGGCGCCGACCAACACCTGAGCGAAGCCCGGCAATGATTCCAAAGCGATAGGCCCGAGGCAGGCAGGATCCGTCGGCACATCACGCCAACCCAGCACCGCAATACCTTCCGCTTCCAGCTCCTCAGCGATTACCGCTTTCTGGGCCGAAGCAACCTCTGCCTGCGGGCTGACAAACACCATGCCCGCACCGTAGACCTCCGGCAGGGTCAGCCCCAACTCGGTGGCGACTTTGCGGAAAAAGGAATCCGGTTTTTTCAGCAACAGACCGCAGCCATCGCCAGTTTTACCGTCGGCGTTGATACCGCCACGGTGAGTCATGCAGGTCAACGCCTCAATGGCGGTCTGCAGCAATTGATGGCTAGCCTTACCCTCCATATGAGCAATAAGACCAAAACCACAGTTATCGCGGAATTCACCGGGCTCATAGAGCCCGCGCACCAGCGTAGGATTCTGCTGCATCAAGTATAATCCTCTTTGAAATTCAGAGACTTACAGAAGGCGGCGGCGGCCAAGCCGAAGCTGACGGCGAAAAAGGAAGCACATTCTACACGCTGGACCCAAAGCGGACAAATGGGAAGCGCTTTAACGTATTTACAGGTGCCGCAACATCTCTCCGAGCTCCCTAGCGCATGGCGGCGATTTCCCCCTGCACAGTGCCCATTTGCCGGGGAAAGGGGCCTTGCTGACGGAGGTCGGCCGGCAAACGCTCACGGCCGGACAGCGCCTGCTCACGGCTGGCCCAAGGGCCGGCAACCACTACAAATACCAATCGATCGCCGCGCCGTGCTCGATAATAAGCGGCCCGCTCTCGCCCCATACGATCCAGCAATGAGCGCGCCCCATCTTCAGAGCCAGCGGCCGCAACCTGTAACACCCACTGCTCCCCCGATTGCGCCAACAGCCAGTCCTCATTGCGATATCCCAACTCAGCAGCCATACCGGACAATGCCGGCGGTGCCAGCGGCGGTGCTGGCGCAGCGACCGCAGGCTTGGACGCAGACTCCGTTACAGGCTCGACTGCAGCAGAGATGGTGGCAGTCTCCGGAGCCGGGGCGGGCTTCGACTCCGACACCTGCGGATCTACTATTTCCAGCTCCACTAGCTCAGCCTCAGCTTCCGACAAGTCAGGTGATGGCGCCGTCGTTACCGGGACCTCCCGTGGCTCCACTACAACCTCTCGCGGCGTCTCCGGCAAATTCAAAATACGAACATCCGGGGCAACTTCTCCGGCCGGCCAGAACAGCCAGACGAGCAACGTCAGTCCGACAACCGCCCCCACATGCCGCCAGGGCACAAAGCGCAGCATCTGCCCACGCTGGGCGCGGGAGCCAGGCTGTTTTCTCGGGCACGGCAACTCTTCATCCACATCCACTACAGCAACATCCGTGGCTGCCTCGAGAATCAGCGCCAGGGGTACTCCACTACTGAGCAGCGGGGCTTCGGCATCACGCTCCCCTCCGTAAACAACCCCTAAGCCGTTTTCCGAAGATCGCCCCAAGTCTGCCAATGCCGCACGAGCATCGGCCCCCAGACATTCAGCGTTATCCATCACCAGCAGTATCGGATTGCCGGTTTGCCCACGAATCTTTAATGCCAGAGGAATCTGCTCTAACTCAATCCCCATCATGTCGGCCAGATCGGCCAGCACATCCGCGGCAGAGTGACTATGCAACGCATCCACGCGCACCAGTTCGACGCCAAAATCAATAAGCTGCTCAACCACACTACCGAGACGACGGGATACCGTCTCAGCATCATCGCCAACCAACAACACCATGCGGCCCGCCATGGCCTCCGAAGTGAGTTGGTCAATCAGCTCTTCCGGCGTCAACCAGTCTTCCACGCCTATTCTCCTGCGGCGCAGCAACGCGCCAGTAAGGTATTCAAAGCTTCCGGCGGATAGTCAGCGGTTACTATCGACTCACCAATGGCACGCATCAGCACCAGCCGCAGGGCGCCATCATGTACCTTTTTATCCAGCGACATCAGCTCTCGACAACGGGACACCGAGACGGAAGGAGGTGGCGCCACCGGCAGGCCTGCGCGACCAATCAACGTACGAATGGCATCCACATCCTTGCGCGCCAACCAACCGAGATCCGCAGACATTTCCGCCGCCATAACCATCCCCACTGCAACGGCTTCACCATGCAGCAACTCGGTATATCCAGTAGCGGTTTCGATAGCATGGCCAAAGGTGTGGCCCAGATTCAGTAGCGCCCGATTGCCCTGCTCGGTTTCATCAGCCGCCACGACCTCAGCCTTATTCTGGCAACTGCGCAAAATTGCCTCCGCCAGAACATCCGGATCCCGCGCCATCAAAGCATCCAGATTAGCCTGCAACCAATGATAGAAATCGACATCGCGTATCAGACCATACTTAATCACTTCCGCAACGCCGGCAGCGAATTCCCGTGATGGCAGGGAGGAGAGAACATCGACATCAATGATCACGGCCTTGGGCTGATAAAAAGCACCGATCATGTTCTTGCCACGAGGGTGATTGACCGCAGTTTTCCCCCCCACTGACGAATCCACCTGAGCCAGTAGCGTAGTGGGAACCTGAATAAAATCCACCCCGCGCTGATAACAGGCTGCGGCAAAACCCACCATGTCACCAACCACCCCGCCACCCAAAGCAATCAACGTTGTGGTTCGTGAGTGCTTTTTTTCCAGCAACTGGTCAAAAATGCTCTCCAGCACCGCCAGCGTTTTGAATTTCTCACCATCCGGAAGCTGCAGCACGTCTACCTGCAGCCCCTCAAGATTTTTCATCAACACATCCAGATACAAGGGTGCGACAGTCTCATTGGTCACCAACAGCACCTGGCTGGCCCGCACATGCTGGCGCAAAACACCAGCGGACAGAGCACCTCGATCAATATAGATTGGGTAACTACGATCGGCGAGTGAAACCTGAAGAGTGCGCATGGGCGAAGCCTCTGTATAGCGTTTAGCGTCGACGGTTATCCGAAAGCGGCTCAAACAAATCCGCTGGCATTATCCGGCGGCTTCGATACCGATACAACCAAGCACCTGATCACTGACCTTGCGCAAATTGCCCGAGGTAGTTGCAACAAGATGGTGGGCTGTTTCCCGATACAAAGGATCCCGCACCGTAAACAGGTCGCGCAGTACCTTTTCCGGATCCGGTTGCTGCAGTAAGGGACGGTTTTTATCCTGTCGGGTTCGAGCAAGCTGAACCTCAACCGGCGTCCACAGATAGATGACCACTCCACGCTCATGGAGGTTCCGGCGATTGGCATCACTCATAACAACACCGCCACCCGTGGCAAGCACGATGCCCGGCAACAAAGTGAGCTCATCAATCACTTCCTGCTCCCGACGACGGAATCCTTGCTCGCCTTCAACATCGAATATCCAGGGGATATCCGCACCGGTGCGATCAACAATGACCTTGTCAGAATCGTAGAAAGGACGTTTTAGAAGATGGGCGAGATGGCGCCCAAGGGTGCTTTTACCAGCACCCATGGGGCCTATCAGAAAAATACTCGGTACTGCTTCATTCATGCTATCCGCATCACCGACCGGCAACAGAATCCTTTACCAGTCGCGGCGTAATGAAGATCAGCAGCTCCTGCTTGTCGTTACGGTTAATATCTTTGCGGAACAGACGACCGATCCACGGCAGGTCGCCCAGGAACGGCGTTTTCAAAGTTGCCTGAGCTGTGTTTTCCTGGAAAATACCGCCAAGCACCACCGTTTCACCATCATTCACCAGCACCGAAGTTTCAACCCGGTTGGTTTCGATCAGCGGAATCTGCGAGCCAAACCGGCCCGGCTGGAAACCAGATACGCGGTCATTATTCACTTTGATTTCCATAATGACTTTGCCTTCCGGGGTAATCGCCGGAGTAACCTCAAGGCGCAACTCCGCCTGCACAAACTCCAGTGCCGTAGCACCGCTAGAGGTGGCGCTTTCATAGCCAATTTGCTGGCCAGACGCAATCAGCGCAGGCTGCTGATCTGCCGTCAACACCTTCGGCGTTGCTACCAGTTCAGCGCGCCCCTCAGAATCCAGAGCAGACAACTCAAGATCGATCATGCCCGCACTGGCATCGACAATACCGAGCGCAAAACGACTGGCCGCCGCATCACCAACCCCGAAATCAACAATCATGTCATCAGGGCTAATAACTTCGATTTCGTCGTCGTTTAGCACGCCAATACCGAAATTACGCACGTTGGTATTACGACCCGAAGCCACCAGAGAACGACCATCTGAAGCCAGACGATCCCCCTGATAGGCAAGACCGCCCCAACGAACACCCAGCTCTTTCGCAACATCCGTTGTCGCCACGACAACACGGGCCTCAATCAGCACCTGCTGAACCTGAATATCAAGAATGGAAATCACTTCCCGAATTTCTTCCAGCTTACGATCCGTATCCTGAATAATCAGAGTGTTAGTTCGCTCATCAATGGCAATGGAGCCACGATTAGACAACAACGACCCCTCAGCCCGAATCAGCGTCTCCAGTTCACGAGCCTTGGCATAGTTCACGCGAATGTATTCGGTACGCAGCGGCGCCAGTGCCTCAATATTCTTCTGGCTCTCCAGCTCCAACTGCTCACGCTGAGCAATTTCATCTGCTGGAGCCACCAATAGAACGTTACCAATCTGACGCTTATCCAAACCCTTGGTTTTCAAGATCAGATCCAACGCCTGATCCCAAGGCACATTTTGCAGGCGCAGGGTGATTTTTCCTTCAACCGTATCGGATGCCACAAGATTAAGACCGGTAAAATCAGCCACCAGCTGGAGCACCGAACGCACTTCAATATCCTGGAAGCTCAGCGACAACTTTTCACCGCTATATTGAAAAATATCACGCTGCCGACGGGAGGCTTCCACCTGTGTCACCGGCTTAACATTGATAGTAAACTGGTTATCCGCCTGATACGCGAGATACTCCCAAGCACCGTCAGCTTCTATGGTCATCACCGTGCTTTGGCCATCAAAACGGGCGTCAACAAATTGTACCGGCGTGGCAAAATCCGTGACATCCAGACGACGCACCAAATCCTGCGGCAGCTCAGCACCAACAAAACGAGCAATCACACGTCCGCCTTCCTGACGCACATCAACTGGCGTGGACGCGGATGCCAAACCGATAACGATCTGACCCTCGCCTTGGGATCCGCGGCGGAAGTCCACCGTTTTCACGCCGGTAGCAGCAGCAACCCGGGCAGGCTGTTGCTGCGCGGTTTCCGGAGTCGGCGCAGCAGGAGCAGCATCGTCATTGCCTTCAACGCCAATCACCATTACCAGGTCATTGCCCTGCACCTCGGTCTTATAACCTTGGAGCTGGACCATATTAACAATCACACGAGTACGATCTTTGGCCTCCACCACTGTCATACTACGAGCATTACCCGAACCAAAGTTATGGTACTTAGAGGACAATCCGCTGTTCGCACCAATCAAGTCCAGTGCGATACGCGCAGGCCGCTCGATGCTGTAGCCCTTCACCTCGGGTGGCACGCCATCAAATGAAAGACGCACCTCCAGCTGATTTCCCGGCAGGGAGGCATAAGAGACATCTTTCAACGTTGCGGCCAACACCCCACCTGCACTCAACAAAGCCAGGGAGGCAGCCAGCACAGCGCCACATGCGCGCAGCGCGGAGCTACTTTTTGTTCTTACCGTATTATTTTTCATGGTATTTATCCCCAGCTTTGATTACTCAACGAGCTTGATGGTACGAGATCTTTCGACCCAGCCATCCTGCCCGTCGGGAACGATCTCCAGAACGCCAACCGACGTCTCCGAAACTTCAATTACTCTGCCAAAATTTTTGCCCATGTGGTTGCCCACTCGCACACGATTCACTGTGCTGGTCGGATCCTGAATCAATACCTCAACCGCAGAGCCAGGCCGGGAAATAGTTCCGACCATACGCAACGAGTCGAGCGTAAAACGCTCAAGATACTCCCGCGGACGAGTGAAGTCAGGCTCCACCTGACGGCCGTGGGGGATCGCCATAGACGACTCATCCACCGGTGGCATAAAGGGATTGCGCATCTGGTGTACGGAATAGGACACACTGGCAATCGGCACAAACTCCGGCGGTGGCTCAATACGGCCACGCGGACGAGCCTTGATCTCCGCCATTTTCGCCTGCAGATCAGAGAAATCACCGGATGCCCCGCAGGCGGCCAAACCGCCAACCAGAGACACCAGCAACACAGCTCGCACAATGGAAGAACAAAAAGTACGCATTATCATAATCAGCGCCCCCTTCTTCTGGCAGGCGTTGCCTCGGACTCAGCCCGAGCCGGCGCCGAAGCGTAGCGGTAGGTTTTGGCAGAAATCACCAACTCCAGCAGCCGATTCGTTGACTGCCCTACGGGCTTGATAGAAAAATCACCCAAGGTCACGATTCTTGGCAGCGCAGCCACACCGCTCACCAACGAACCAAAGCCATGGAAATCTCCTCGCACAGTCATTTCAATGGGCAGCTCAGCGTAGAACTCACGCTCAACCACCTGGCCAAGAGCAATTTTCTCAATTTCAAGGCCACTCCCCAAACCAGTATGAGTAATATCCTCAAGCAGTCCGGGCACTTCGGTATCTCTCGGCAACTGACTCAGCAACGAGCCGAACATTTCCTCCATGTCAACCATCTGTTTTTTATACTGCTCGAGATTCTGGGCAGTAAAGGCCTTACGCTCATACTGCTGCATCAAGTCAGTTTCAATTCGCTGAAAACGGTCTTGCTGAGCATACTTATCAGTAATTGAAAAAAAGTATCCCAACGCCAAAACCGCAACAAACACCAGGACTGCAGCACCCGCTTTTATCGGCGCAGGCCAACCACCAATATTCTCAAAATCCAGATTACTCAGAGCTTCCATTAGCTCCTGAGCATCAAACTTTTTCTTATCAGCACCGCTCATCGCCGCGCCCTCCGTCCTGCATCCTGAGCTGCCGGTTCAACAGGTGCAGGCTCAGGGCTGAGCTTGTTCTCCTGCCGCACTGTCAACACAAAACTATTGCTCTGGCTGCCATCGGCAGCAGCGGTGACCGTTCTTAAGTCAGGATCGCGAAACCAGTCCGACTCATTCAGGTTGCGCATCAAAGCGGAGATACGATTATTCGAATCTGCAATACCCTGAATAGTAATTTCAGTCCCTTTGCGCTCAATGCTGGTGTAATACACTCCATCGGGAAGCGTTCGCACCAACTGGTCAAAAATATACACAATGAAAGGTCGGCTATTCTGCAGGTTCTGGATCACGTTCATTCGCGATACCAGCTCTGCCCGCCGCGACTCCAGCTCACTAATTTCTTTGATCTGCTGATCCAGCTGAGCCAGCTCTCGTTCAATGTAGCGGTTACGCTCCTGCTGATTGGTGACCTGCCCTCCAACCGCACCATTCCAGAGCACAAACACCACCACCGCCAAGGCTGCGGCAACAGCGAGCATGATCATAAAATCCAGCTGCTGCTTCTGCCGGCGCTCTTCACGCCACGGACGTAAGTTAATACTGGTCATGACTCGAAGCTCCTCATGGCGAGGCCGCACGCAATCATCATTGCCGGTGCATCATTAGCAATGGCGGTCGCGCTGACCTTGTTGGAGAGAGCCATATCCGTAAACGGGTTGGCAACCGAGCAAGCAGCACCGACCTTGTCCTGAATAAGGTCTGTCAGCCCAATGATGGACGCAGAACCCCCGGCAAGAACGATGTAATCCACTTCATTAAACTGGGTAGAGCCATAGAAAAACTGCAGTGAACGATTCACCTGTTGAACGATGGCATCTTTAAATGGCTGCAATACTTCTGTTTCATAATCATCCGGCAGCTCACCGGTCTTTTTCGCCAGACCAGCCTCTTCCATGGAAATGCCGTAACGTCGCTGAATTTCCTCGGTCAGCTGCTTACCACCGAACAACTGCTCACGGGTATAGATAGTGCGCCCCTGATGGAACACATTCAGCGTTGTCATGGTGGCGCCGATATCGAACATTGCCACCGTTTCAAGCTCGGCGGAGTTCGGCAACTGCGGATGAACCAACTGGAAAGCACGCTCCATGGCGTAGGCTTCAACATCGACAACACGGGTTTGCAGGCCGCCGATTTCCAGAGCATCTTCTCGCATTTCGACGTTTTCCGTCCGCGAAGCCGCTAACAGCACATCCACTTTCTCAGGATTGCTCTCTGAAGGCCCCATGACGGAGAAGTCCATTCGAACCTCATCCAGCGGGAACGGAATATATTGGTCAGCTTCGATTTTCAGCTGATTTTCAATCTGATCTTCGTTCAGGGCGCCATCCATTTCGATCACCTTGGTGATCACTGCAGACCCGGCGACCGCCACTGCTGCTGCCTTCACACCCGGGCGAGTACGACTCACCAGACGCGCGATAGCATCACCGACCCCCTCAACGTCGACGATATTCTTTTCCTGCACAGCATTAGCGGGCAATGGCTCTACACCATAGCTCTCAACCCGATAACGCCCCCCGGATGAGGACAGTTCAAGCAGCTTCACTGCTGTGGAGCTGATATCTATCCCCAGATAGATCTGGGACTTTTTTCTGAACAAGGCCAGCACGTTGATGTCCTATCTGGTTGTTATCGGACTATTTTTATCGAAGAAATATACACTTACAGGATATTCATGTCTAATCACTTTAGGTGTAACTAATAACAGAAAGGATGTTAGATCACAACTTGGTTTCCCTCATATAATGACGCGCTTCACGGGCTAATACCCTGAATTCATCAGAACGCAGGATTTTTACTTTGCAAATCATTACGTTAAATCGACCATGGTGGCGCTGGCTGCTAATCGCCCTCAGTTTGGCCGCCTGCGGCACCATTTTGCTGCTTAATGCCGCCTACCTTTATCTAGCCCCTCAGCTACCTCCGGTGGCTCAGCTTAGCGACGTTTCTTTCCAGATTCCGCTGCGCGTGTACTCCCGGGATGGTCTCCTTATTGGGGAGTTTGGTGACAAACGGCGCACACCGCTGAATTTCGACGAACTACCACCCATGTTTGTCCAGGCCGTGCTCGCCGCCGAAGACGAGCGTTTTTTCCGCCACGGAGGGGTTGACCTTCGGGGTCTTGCCCGAGCAGTAGCAGAGCTGGTGCGTTACCGGGAGATCCGTTCCGGCGGCTCCACCATCACCATGCAGGTAGCCCGCAATTTCTTCCTTGAGCGTGATCAGAAATTCTTGAGGAAATTCAATGAGATAGTGCTTGCCTTGGAAATCGAACGGGCGCTTTCGAAAGAACAGATTTTCGAGCTTTATATGAACAAGATCTTCCTTGGCCACCGGTCCTACGGTGCCGAGGCAGCGGCTCAGGTGTATTACGGCAAGCCACTGCAGGATCTGGAACTACCTCAATGGGCCATGATCGCCGGCCTGCCAAAAGCACCATCCGCATACAACCCGATTACCAACCCCCAGCGAGCCGAAACACGTCGCAACTGGATTCTTCGGCGCATGTATAAAATTGGCGCCATTGACCGACCAACCTATGAGGCAGCCAGAGATACCGCTGTCGACGTTCGCTATCATGGTCCAACACCGGAGCTGGAGGCGCCCTATCTGGCAGAAATGGTACGTCGTAGCGTGATCGAGCGCTTTGGCGCCGAGCAAACCTACACCGCAGGCCTGCGGGTATACACCACCGTTAACCAAAAACAGCAGTCCGCAGCCGTCAATGCAGTGCGCAAGGGCTTACATGAATATGATGAGCGCCATGGTTGGCGGGGCGCCGAGGCCCGACTATCGCTGACCGACCTACCGCCATTGCCAGCCATTGATGATACTGACTCCCCGCTGGATCCCGCAGATCTGGCCCAGTGGACGGTATTGCTGCGCCCCTTCAACCGGGTTGCCAACCTGATACCAGCGCTGGTGACCAACGCCCGCGATCAACAACTCGAAGTGCTGCTCGCCAACGGTGAGCGGCATCTTGTGGATTGGCCTGCACTGCAATGGGCCAAACCCTATATCAATGCCGACGTCGTCGGCGCAGAGCCCAAAACCGCCTCGGACATTGCCAAACCCGGTGATGTTATCCGCTTACGCCCTGTCGATGAGAACGGCTGGCGGCTGGCGCAAATTCCCCAGGCACAAAGCGCACTCGCCTCTATTGACCCCCGCGACGGCGCCATTCGAGGTTTGAGCGGCGGCTTCAGTTTTGCCCAGTCCAACTTCAACCGCGCCATGCAAGGGCAGCGTCAGGGAGGCTCTGCTTTTAAGCCATTTGTTTACACCGCTGGACTGGCGGCAGGTATGACACCAGCGACCGTAATCAATGACGCGCCAATTGTGTTCGAGGATGCCACCCTCGAAACCGCCTGGCGTCCCACCGGCGCCAGTAGCCGCTTCTTCGGCCCTACCCGTTTACGGGAAGCGCTGTATCGCTCGCTGAATCTGGTCTCCATCCGCCTGCTGCAGCAAACCGGTATCAATAATACGGTTCGCACCCTGCGCCAGTTTGGACTTCCAGTGGAGCGTTTCCCGCGGGATCTGTCGCTGGCTCTCGGCAGCGCCACCATGACCCCCATGGAAATGGCCACCGGCTACGCAGTCTTCGCCAATGGTGGTTTCCGGGTTGAGCCCTGGTTCATTGAGCGCATCACCAGCAATGAGGGAGAAAACCTCTGGCTCGCTCCCACCATTATATTGTGCGACCCCACTTGTCCCTCTGCGAACGCAAGCACTGACGACGAAATTATCCCTCCCGTTAGCAGCGACTTGCTGCATCACGAAGACGTCACCAGCGAACCCGAACGCGAGATTGCGGAAATTCCTCGCGCCATTGATGCCCGCCATATCTGGTTGATGGATTCGATGATGAAGGATGTGATTATTCGCGGCACCGGGCATCAGGCGAACCGTATCGGTCGCAGGGATCTGGCCGGTAAAACTGGCACCACCAACGAGCAAATCGACGCCTGGTTTGCCGGTTATGCACCCTCACTCGTTACCGCAGTATGGGTCGGCTTTGATGAACCCGCGAGTTTGGGCCGTGGCGAATACGGTGGTCGCGCCGCACTGCCAATCTGGATTGACTATATGGCCCAAGCATTGCGCGACGAACCGGAAATACAACTACCGCAGCCTCCAGGCATTGTTACCGCACGCATTAATAGCCATTCAGGAAAGCTTGCCCGACCGGGAGAACCTAACGCCATGTTTGAATATTTTCTGGAAGGCAACTTACCCGAACCGGATGACGGCTCTTCGCGACGACTGGACGTTGACGAAGAAGACCCAGGGCACTTGTTCTAAATCATGAACCATGGGCACATAAAAAACCCGGCGAACTGTGCCGGGTTTTTTATGTGCCTCATCCGACAAAGCGGACCAAAACCTCAGGCTGGAAAAATATCATCCACCGTGGTCAACGGATAGTGCGCCGGATAACCTTTGCGGGCGACACCACTATCTACCGCCGCACGGGCCACTGCTGCGGACACGATGCCTAGCAAGCGAGGATCGTTGGGCTTGGGAATAATATATTCCGGGCCAAACGACAGTGCATCACCACCATAGGCTGCCACCACCTGTTCCGGCACCGGTTCATGCACCAGCGAGGCAATTGCATGAACCGCGGCGATTTTCATTTCTTCATTGATCGCTGTAGAACGCACATCCAGCGCTCCCCGAAAAATATAAGGAAAGCCAAGTACGTTATTAACCTGATTCGGATAATCCGAACGGCCGGTTGCAACAATGGCATCCGGTCGCGCCGCCCGTGCCAATTCCGGGCGAATTTCCGGATCCGGGTTAGCCAGTGCAAAAATAATCGGCTTGGGCGCCATTTTGCGGACCATATCCTGAGTCAGCATGTCGGCCCCGGAAACACCGATGAACACATCCGCATCTTCGATGGCATCATCCAGCGTACGCTTGCTGGTATCGTTAGCAAAAGCGGCCTTGAACTGCGACAAGTCGTCACGACGAGTATGAATCACACCCTTGCGATCCAGCACCAGAATATTTTCTTTGCGGGCTCCCATTTCAATCAGCAGCTTGATCGAAGCCACACCAGCGGCACCAGCGCCCACACAAACCACGCGTATGTCTTCAATGTTTTTCTGCTGCAGCTTCAGTGCATTGACCAGACCCGCGGCCACCACAATGGCGGTGCCGTGCTGGTCATCATGGAACACGGGAATATCGCACAACTGCTTCAGCGTGCGTTCAATCTCAAAGCACTCCGGTGCCTTGATATCTTCCAGATTGATACCACCGAAAGTTTTGTGGATACGCACCACGGTATCAATAAAAGCCTGCGTTGATTCCGCCTCAAGCTCGATATCAAACACATCAATACCGGCAAACAGCTTGAACAGAATACCTTTGCCTTCCATGACCGGTTTGGAGGCCAATGCTCCGAGATCACCCAACCCGAGAATCGCCGAGCCGTCACTGATCACCGCCACCAGATTGCCCTTGGAGGTATAGCGGTAAGCCAACTCTGGCTCACGGGCAATCTCCCGCACCGGAGCAGCAACGCCAGGGCTATAGGCCAGCGACAAATCGCGCATCGTCGCTGCCGGTTTGGTCACCTCAACGCTGATTTTACCGGGGCGCGGTTTGGCGTGATATTCCAGAGCCGCCTGCTTCAAATCATCGGACATGGTTCAACTCTCTGTTCAGTACTGTTCAGTGCTGCTCAATGCCACCTGTTCTGCCGATCAGTATGGCGTCTTGCCGCTTCAGGCATTGGCTATACAGCATGTTTCAGCACATCAGTAAACGCAAAAAGCACCCGTTGGGTGCTTTTCTCGGACGCTGTGCCAGAACCGGTAACGGATCAGTCTTTTTTGCGCGTACCGATAGCACCGAAGCGCTGCTTGAACTTGTCGATACGGCCACCGGTGTCGGTCACCTTCTGGCTGCCGGTGTAAAACGGGTGGCAGGCAGAACATACGTCGATCAGGAAATCCTCACCACGGGTCGAGCGGGTCTTGATGACATTACCGCAGGAACAAGTGATGGTGACGTCTTTGTATTGGGGGTGAATCTCTGCTTTCATGTCTCGACTCCTGGCGTGTCGCTACCCGAAACCGTTTCCGGGCACCACACTGTCGGCTCGCGCCGGGCAAAATTGAGCGCGAATCATACCAGCTTGTCTTGGCGAAGCAAGCACGGCGCGCCACAATCCGCCCTTCACCATTATGTTCGTCATTGATTGAGAGCCTCCATGCCCCCTGCTCGCCCCAGTCTGGTCCTCAAGGTTGCCGTCCCGGCGCCGCTGCGGCAGCTGTTTGACTACCTGCCCGCCAAGGGCGCCAACCTGCCGGAGCCCGGCAGCCGTTGCGAAATCCCGTTTGGCAACCGAACCCTGATCGGCGTGGTCTGGCGCCATGAACACAGCGATGTCGAGGCCAGCCGGATCAAGCCCATCCGCCGCCTGATCGACGAACACCCCATATTGGACGAGGATCTGCTCGCCCTCTGTGAGCATGCCGCCGCCTACTATCACCACCCCATTGGCGATGTCGTTGCCACCGTGCTGCCGGTACTGCTCCGCCAGGGCAATGAAGCCACGCTTCCCGGTCGCCTGGAATGGCAAATCACGCCGCAGGGACGCTTTGCGGAAATCAGCGCTTTAAATCGCGCGCCTCGTCAACAGGAGGCCCTGGCGCTATTACAGCAGCATCCTCATGGGCTGCCCGTGGACATGCTCGCCGGATTGGATATTCAGCGTCCAGCCTTGTTGGCACTGGAAAAGAAAGGCTGGGTAACACTACGGGAAGTCGCGGAGGCCACACCCCAAGCCCGCAGTTTGCTAGCAGAGGTGCCACCGGTGGCGGGCACCGAACAGCAGGCCGCCATCAAGGCCATTCAGGGGGCCTCGGGCTTCACCCCGTTTCTCCTCGACGGCATTACCGGCAGCGGTAAAACCGAGGTGTACCTGCAGGTGATGGCGCCGCTGCTGGAGGCCGGCAAACAGATTCTGGTGCTGGTGCCGGAAATCGGCCTGACACCACAAACCGTGCGCCGCTTTGAAAAACGCTTCAATGTGCCGGTGATCAGCCTGCACTCCGGGCTCACCGACCGCGAGCGTCTGCACGGCTGGCTACGCGCACGGCGCGGCGAAGCACGCATTATTCTCGGCACCCGCTCCGCCATTTTTACACCGCTGGCCAACCCCGGCCTGATCATCGTTGACGAGGCCCACGACGGCTCCCTGAAACAGCAAGACGGGCTCCGTTACTCCGCCCGTGACCTCGCCGTCTGGCGGGCACGCCTGCTGAATATTCCGGTGGTACTGGGCAGCGCCACCCCGGCACTGGAAACCCTGCAGCTGGCCCGCGACGGACGCTACCG
>PGZG01000141.1 GCA_002840115.1 Gammaproteobacteria bacterium HGW-Gammaproteobacteria-14
GCATTGAGCCCGACGAGAAGGTACTGGATATGCTTCAGCAAACCACCGCCATGAAGCTCGATAGTCAGTCCACATCACTGTATGGCACGGCTCGACTTTGGGATGACGGCATCATTGACCCCAGAGACACACGCCGAGTGGTAGCCATGGTGCTGGATATTTGCCAGGAGGCTGAACGCCGTCCCTTGAACAGCAACACCTATGGTGTGGCGCGCCTTTAATGCGTCAAACATTTGTCGAATTGATTAGACGCCATTGAATTCATCAGGAGACCAAGATGCTTTTCACTCAAGAACATGAAGAACTACGCCGCACCGTCCGCAATGTTGTGGAAAAAGAAATCAACCCCCATGTGGATCAGTGGGAGAATCATCCTCCCTTCCCAGCCCATGAGCTGTTCAAAAAACTCGGCAACCTGGGGCTGCTGGGCATCAGCAAACCGGTGGAATATGGCGGCATGGGGCTGGATTACACCTACTCTATTGTAGCCGCAGAGGAGTTTGGCGGCATTCGTTGCGGTGGTGTACCGATGGCCATTGGCGTGCAAACCGATATGGCAACCCCTGCCCTCGCCCGTTTTGGTTCTGATGAGCTGCGCAAAGAGTTTCTGGCACCAGCCATCGCCGGAGACATGGTGGCCTCCATCGCGGTCAGTGAACCCCATGCCGGCTCCGATGTTGCCAATATCAAAACCAGTGCCCGCAAGGACGGAGACGACTATGTTATTAACGGCACCAAAATGTGGATCACCAATTCCACTCAGAATGACTTCTTCTGCCTGCTAGCCAATACCGGCGACGGCCCAAGACACATGAATAAGTCGCTCATTGTAGTACCAAAAACAACGCCGGGAATTAGTGTTTCGGAGCCGCTCAACAAACTGGGCATGCGTTCATCAGATACGGCTCAAGTGTTTTTCGATGAGGTTCGAGTACCGCAGCGCTATCTGATCGGTCAGGAAGGCATGGGCTTTATGATGCAAATGATTCAGTTTCAGGAGGAGCGCCTGTTTGCCGCAGCCAATACCCTCCGGGGTCTGGATCTCGCCATCGAAGAAACCATTGACTACTGCCGCACCCGGCACGTTTTTGACATGCCATTGCTGGACAACCAGGTAGTGCACTTCCGTCTCGCCGAGCTGAAATCCGAGGTGGAATTGCTGCGCTGCTTGATCTATCAAGCCTCGGAAGAATATGTCAACGGCAAGGATGTGTTGCAAAAAGCTTCCATCGCCAAGCTCAAGGCCGGTCGGCTTGCCCGTGAGGTTTATGACAGCTGCCTGCAATACTGGGGTGGTCAGGGCTTTATGTGGGACTCCATGGTTGCCCGCGGTTATCGCGACTGCCGCCTCGGATCGATCGGTGGCGGCGCCGATGAAATTATGCTCGGCATCATCTGCAAAACCATGGATATTCTACCGAAGAAAAAGAAAAGCTGATGGGCATGGCTAGCCGCGACAATAATTCCGTGGCCAGCCATATATCCACTGCCACTAATCAGGAAACCCTATGACTTTGCCGCAGACTGAAACTCTTTTATTGCGTGAAGATGGTCCATTTCTGCATATCACTCTGAACCGTCCCGATGCACGCAACGCGATGAGCCTAAACATGGTCAACGAGTTGCTGACCGTTCTGGAAAGCATCGTTGATAACAGTACGATTCGCGCCATAGTCCTTCGTGGTGCGGGCGGCCATTTCTGCGCAGGTGGCGATATCAAGGATATGGCTGGCGCCCGCATGAAAGCAGCAAGTGGCGACCAAGACGCATTCTTTCAGCTGAATCGTCGCTTTGGCACGCTGATTAGTCAGGCTAATCATCAGCCACAGGTAGTCGTCGCAGTGATTGAAGGGGCTGTATTGGGCGGCGGTTTCGGGCTTGCCTGCATTGCCGATATAGCCATTGCGGCAGAGGACGCACAATTCGGCTTGCCCGAAACGGGGCTGGGAGTGATTCCCGCACAAATTGCACCGTTTGTGGTGCAGCGAATCGGCTTAACTCAAGCCCGTCGCCTGGCACTAACCGGTGCCCGCTTTAATGGCGCCGAGGCCGCCCGTCTCGGCATCGTTCATACAGCGGTTCCTGCGGCAGCACTGGATGAGCATCTAAATGCCACCCTGAAACAGATTCGTCGCTGTGCTCCACAGGCCAATCGAATCACCAAACACTTAATACTTTCTGTGGGCCAGCAACCGCTGGAAATCCTACTGGATCAGGCTGCTCAGGATTTTGCGGCAGCGGTCGCCAGCGAGGAAGGCGCCGAGGGCACCATGGCTTTTGTGCAGAAACGACTGCCCAGCTGGGCGCAGGAATAAATCATGGCATTCGAAAAGATTCTGATCGCGAACCGTGGTGAAATTGCCTGCCGTGTGATTCATACGGCACGCTCACTGGGTTATCGCACCGTCGCTGTATTCTCTGAAGCGGACAAAGATGCCCGCCATGTGGCTCTCGCCGATGAAGCGGTATGTATTGGCCCTGCGCCGGTGGGTCAGTCTTATTTAAATATGGCAGCGATTTTGGAAGCCGCAGAAAAAACTAACGCTGACGCGGTTCACCCCGGTTACGGCTTCATGTCGGAAAATGCCGAATTTGCTCGCGCCTGCGAAGCCGCTGGCATTACCTTTATTGGCCCGCCGGTAAACGCCATTCATCTGATGGGCTCGAAGCGTCTGTCAAAAATAGCCATGCAGGAGGCTGGCGTTCCCTGCATACCCGGCTATGAAGGAGAAGACCAGAACGATGCCACTCTGATTCGGGAGGCAGAACGAATTGGCCTGCCTTTAATGATCAAGGCCAGCGCCGGTGGCGGTGGCCGGGGGATGCGTATTGTCACGGACGCTAGCGAAATCGCCGAACAGTTACGCTCCGCAAGAGCTGAGGCGAAAAATGCCTTCGGTAGCGACGAGCTTATTCTTGAGCGGGCGGTTATCCGACCTCGGCATGTGGAAATACAGGTTTTCGGCGACCAGCACGGCAATGTTATTCACCTCGGGGAGCGAGACTGCTCGGTACAGCGACGCCACCAGAAGGTTGTTGAGGAAGCTCCATCACCTGCAGTTAACGAGACCTTGCGCGCGCAAATGGGCGAAGCGGCTGTCAATGCGGCCAAGTCCTGTCAATACGTCGGTGCCGGCACCGTGGAGTTCCTGCTCGCCGAAGACGGCAGTTTCTTTTTCCTCGAAATGAACACCCGCTTGCAGGTAGAGCACCCGGTAACCGAGCTGGTCACCGGTCTTGATTTGGTGGCCTGGCAGATTCGGGTAGCCCGGGGGGAGACTTTGCCGCTGACACAGGAGCAGGTTCAGCTGCGCGGCCATGCCATTGAGGTTCGCCTCTACGCTGAGGAACCCAGCGCACAGTTTATGCCCCAAACCGGACCTGTTTTAGCTTGGCGCCCCGCCTCCGGTGACGGTGTGCGCATCGACCATGGCCTGCGTGAAGGCTATACCGTGGGCAGCCACTATGATCCCATGCTGGCTAAAATCATTGCCTTTGGTGATAGCCGTGAAGATGCTCGTCGCCGTCTGATTCGAGCTGTGGAAGACACCATCTTGTTCGGCGTCCGGGATAACCGGCGATTCCTCGCTGCCATACTGCGCCATCCCGTGTTTGCTTCCGGAGATGCCACGACTGCATTTCTGGGCACCGACTTTGGCGATGACCCGAGCCTGACCCCCGTGGCCGCCGACATTGACGACTGGGCGCTGGCCGCAGCACTGCTATTTACCTCCGCAGGAGATCGGCATGGCTGGCACAGCAGCGATCTGGGCAGCCAGCCTCTGGTACTGGGGTGCGGGGAGCAACGTCAAACCGTCTACATACAGCAACAGAATGGCACAATTCATGTGCGTATTGGCGAGCAACAAAGGGTCATAGCCGTTTTACAGCATGATCGTGAGAGCGCCTGTGTAGTTATTGATGGTGTACATCGTCAGATTGCCTTGCTACAGAGCAAACAGCACATCTGGCTAGACTCCTCCGGTATTGCGCTATGCTTTGACAACCAAACCCATGCTCCAGTGGCCTCCGCAGAAGGAGCCGTCTCAGGGCAACTCAAGGCGCCGATGGATGGCGCTGTGATGGAGGTACGCTGCGAACCCGGCCAGACAGTGACCAAAGGACAGGTTCTGGTCGTGATGGAGGCAATGAAAATGGAGCACAGCTTGAAGGCAGCCATGGGTGGCACCGTCGAGCAAATAGGCATACGGCCCGGCGACCAGGTTAAAGGTAAACAGATCTTGCTGACCGTGTTGCCCTCCGGGGGCGACCCGGATTGACCGTAGCGCACCCGGATGGCGTCTTACTTGCCAGCCTGCGGCGCTCCGGTTAAGGTACGGCCGCACCTGAGCATTTGCACGCCTCTGGACCGACGCTTGGCGCGTCAAGAACAACACAATCAGTCCTGATAACCAACAGATGGAGATTCCATGAGCAACGCCGACGTCATCACGTTGCCTAAGCTGCTATCGAAAGTGCCGATGGTGCTGGCTAACCTGCCCGGTTTTATCAAGGGTTCAAAAATGTCCAAGCTGACCGACAAGACCAAGCCTTTAGGGCTCGGCCTTGCTATTCAACGAGCAACGGACATGAACCCGAATGGCATTGCCGTCATTCATGAGAACACCCAGCTCACCTATACACAATTCAATGCCTGGACAAACCGGGTTGCGGATTACTTTGCCTCCATCGGCTTGAAAAAAGGCGATGTGATAGCGGTGATGATTGAAAATCGCACGGAGCTACTGGCTACCGTTGCCGGCCTCGCCAAA
>PGZG01000142.1 GCA_002840115.1 Gammaproteobacteria bacterium HGW-Gammaproteobacteria-14
GTGCCTATGCAAAGGCTGCTGCGGGGTCTCATTCCCTTCTTTGACCTGCCCGCCTCCAGCTTTACCCGCGGCGACCGGGATCAACCCAACCTATGGGCCATGAATCAGGCAATCTCACCCTTTATCTGCTACGAAATACTCTACCCATCACTGGTGGCCAGCCGCAGCCGTGATAGCGATGTATTGCTGACCATTAGTAACGATGCCTGGTTCGGCACCTCCGCTGGCCCTCACCAACACTTTCAGATGACCCGGATGCGCTCGCAGGAAACTGGCCGCTGGTTAGTCCGAGGCACTAACAACGGTATCACCGCCATTGTTGATCCTCGGGGCAAAGTCCTTGACCAGCTACCACAGTTCGAACGGGGCCTGTTACGCGGCACCGTTTACCCGGTCAGCGGCAATACACCTTTTATGCTGGCAGGCCCATCTTCAACCCTGTTATTAGCGCTGGCACTGGTAGCACTGGGACGACAGCGACGCGAAAAACTGCCCGAGGACAACCGCACCTCTTGATTATAATTTTGAGGAATATGCATATTCCTTTATTGATTTAATATACCCATGGGGGTATAAATGGCTCAACGCAACCCACTCAGGGAGAGCCCTTATGCAAAAGCCCGATGTCAAAGCCTTCTTTGACCCCGACACCTTCACTGTCAGTTACGTTGTCAGCGACCCAGCCTCTCGGCAGTGCGCTATTATTGATTCGGTGCTTGATTACAACCCCAACTCCGGTCGCACTCACACCACGTCCGCTGAGCAGATTATTGACTACGTCCGCGACCAGAGCTTGACCGTTCAATGGCTACTGGAAACCCATGTTCATGCGGATCACCTGTCCGCTGCTCCCTTCCTGCAGGAACAGCTTGGCGGCAAGCTGGCTATTGGCGGCCATATCCGTACGGTTCAGGAAACCTTTGCCAAGGTATTCAACGCCGACAGCGAGTTTCAGCGCGACGGCAGCCAGTTCAATAAGCTGTTTGAGGATGGCGACAGCTTCACTCTGGGGGGCATCGAAGCGCGGGCAATTCATACCCCTGGCCATACCCCCGCCTGTATGACCTATGTGATAGGTGATGCGGTTTTTGTCGGCGACACCCTGTTTATGCCCGACTATGGCACCGCCCGTTGTGACTTCCCCGGTGGCGACTCACGCACCCTGTATCAGTCGGTACAGAAAATCTTTGCGCTGCCGGAAAACACTCGCATGTTCCTGTGTCATGACTATCTGCCCGAAGGCCGCAGTGAATACATCTGGGAAACCACGGTGGGGGAACAGCTGCGCAACAATATTCACATTCATCAAGGCATTAACGAAGATGACTTCGTGGCTATGCGTGACAAGCGCGATGCCGAACTGGATATGCCCCGTCTGATCCTGCCCTCCGTACAGGTGAATATGCGCGGCGGCCATATGCCCCCCGCAGAAGACAACGGTATTCAATACCTGAAGATTCCGATTAATGTAGTAGGCCGCCGTTAAAGGGCGGCGCAACCACAATGAGGGAACAATGGCTTATCAGTCTCTGAGCTCTACCCTGACAGTGGCCCCGCAGATTCAACCACAGGATCTGGAGGCCATCGCCAGCGCCGGTTTCAAAACCGTTATCAATAACCGTCCAGATGGGGAGTCCCCTGATCAACCAACGGCTGCTGCCATGGCTGCTCAGGCCGAAGCACTGGGCCTTGATTACCACCATCAGCCTGTCGTCGGCGGCCAGATCAGTGATCAGGATATCGACGACTTTGCTCGTCTGATCGCCGAGGCGGATAAGCCTGTGTTCGCTTACTGCCGCACGGGCACCCGCTGCACCGTGTTATGGGCGTTATCCGAGGTCGGCCAGCAGTCTCCGGAGTCGGTTATCCACCGAGCCGCCGAAGCGGGCTATGACCTGCATGGCCTGCTACCTCGCCTGCTCTCTCGCTGGCAGGACATCCATGGCTGACCGCCTGCTTCACCGCCTGCTACCTGCCAGCGAATGGCTACAGAGTTATCGCAAGGGAGATGCCCTGAGCGATGCCATGGCGGCGTTGATCGTTACCGTCATGCTGATTCCGCAAAGCCTGGCCTATGCCATGCTGGCGGGACTGCCTGCACAGGTCGGGCTGTACGCCAGCATGTTGCCTCTGCTCGGTTATGCCCTGTTTGGCTCAAGTCGCACTCTGGCGGTGGGTCCAGTCGCCGTGGCGTCATTAATGACCGCCGCCGCCATCAGCAAGGTGGCGCCGCCGGGCAGCGACCAGTATCTGGCTGCCGCCATTGTCCTTGCCTTGTTATCCGGTCTTATTCTGATTGCCATGGCCGCACTACGTCTTGGCTGGCTTTCCAACCTGTTATCACACCCGGTGATCGCCGGATTTATCACGGCCGCTGGTATTCTGATTGCCACCAGTCAACTGAAGCATCTCCTCGGTGTGCCCGCTGGCGGGCATACACTGATAGACATAGTCCAGGAACTGACGCCACAGTTAGTGCACACCCACTATCCAACATTAGCCATAGGCCTTGGCACGCTACTTTTTCTGCTCTGGTCACGGAGCCACTTAAAACCCCTACTGCAACGCTTGTCGTTACCGGAGTTGGCCGTCGATCTTCTGACGCGGGCTGGTCCGGCGCTGGCCGTTGTGGCCAGCACCATCATTGTTGCGCACTGGAGTCTGGATCAATCCGGGGTTCGAGTAGTAGGTGAAGTACCCGCTGGACTGCCCGGCCTGAGCTTGCCCCAATTCGATATCGGCCTCTGGCAAACATTGCTGATACCTGCACTGCTGATCAGCCTGATCGGTTTCGTCGAGTCGGTATCGGTGGCGCAAACCTTGGCGGCACGACGACGGCAACGAATCAACCCGAACCATGAACTGGCCGGCCTCGGCGCCGCCAATATCGGTTCCGCGTTATCCGGCGGCCTCCCGGTAACCGGCGGCTTCGCCCGCTCAGTGGTAAACTTCGATGCCGGAGCGGTAACCCCCATGGCCGGTGTATTCACCGCGATTGCCATTGGTGTTACCGCCATCCTGCTAACGCCCTGGTTCACCTTTTTACCCAACGCAACATTGGCGGCCACCATCATAGTGGCGGTTCTGTCGCTAATTGATTTCGCCATTATCCGTCGCACCTGGCGCTACTCACGCACTGACTTCAGTGCAATGGCATTGACCATGATCGGCGTTTTTCTGGTGGGCGTGGAGGCCGGAGTAGTCATCGGAATCGGCGCTTCTCTGCTGCTATTCCTATGGCGTACCAGCCAGCCCCATGTGGCGGTGGTTGGGCAGGTACCCGGCACAGAGCACTTTCGTAATATGCTGCGCCATGAAGTGATTACCAGCCCCAGTGTGCTATCAATGCGGATTGACGAATCCCTGTATTTTGCCAATGCGCGCCGACTCGAGGACACCGTTTACAATGCCGCATTACAGCGGCCGGGAACCCGGCATGTGGTCTTACAATGCTCGGCGGTTAACCTGATTGATGCCAGCGCACTGGAAAGTCTGGAGTCTCTTAGCCAGCGACTGCAGAGTGCCGGCATTTGCCTGCACCTTGCCGAGGTTAAGGGTCCGGTAATGGATGCTCTACAAGCCGTCGATTTCACCGAGCACCTGAGCGGCAATATTTACCTGAGTCAGTATGCGGCGTTGGCGGATCTCGACCCAACCTCTCTGTCTGTGGGCTAGCCGCCTTTAAGGTGGTACCAAATCAGCGCCAGCCACTCGTACCAGATCTCCGGCAACAGCGCCAAAGCTCCGGCACTAGGCATCCATGCCGGAGCGGGAAGTCTATCCAGCACCACCGGCTCTACCTCAAGCCCGGCACGGCGAAAACAGAGCATGGCTCTCGGCATATGGGCTCTGTCGGTCACCAATACCACACCGTCAATTCCCCGTTGGCGCAGTAACTCGGCACTGAAACGGGCATTTTCAAGGGTGTTTCGACTAGCGCTTTCCTGCCAGCGAGAAATCGAAGCCTCACCCAGCGCGGCATCCATTAATGCTGCCTCGCTGGCACCTTGCGGGCCGCCGCCGCTCAACAGCAGCGGCAAACGGCGTTGCTCGGCAACCTGAAGAGCCAAACCCAGACGACGCAAGCTAATATGAGTTAGACGGCGGCCTTCCGGGCCGGTAATTGCGCCACCACCCAATACCACCACACAGCCGGGCTTAACCGGCGACTCGCCAGGGGGCAGCGGCGGGTAAAGCTGGCGCACCATAAACGGCAGAGTGCCGGCAATTAGCAGCAATAACATCAGAGATGCCAGACTCATCGCCCGGTACACCTGTCTGGTGCGGGAGTGCTCATGTATCCTATGCCCCTTCTTATTCTTGTCAGCGGCAAAATCATTCTAATGGATACACAGTACCGTCCCGAGCAGATCGAAGAAACAGCCCAGCAGTACTGGGAAGCAGAAAAGACCTTCAAAGCGGTGGAAGATCCGTCGCGGGAGAAGTTCTACTGCCTGTCCATGTTTCCCTACCCCAGTGGCCGACTGCACATGGGGCATGTCCGCAACTACACCATTGGTGACGTCATCAGTCGCTACCAACGGATGCAGGGCAAAAATGTATTACAGCCAATGGGCTGGGATGCCTTTGGCTTGCCAGCAGAAAATGCCGCCCTCAAACATGGCGTCCCCCCGGCCAGCTGGACCTATGAAAACATCGAGTACATGAAGGGCCAGCTCAAACGGCTCGGTTTCGGCTACGACTGGGACCGGGAAATCGCCACCTGTCGCCCGGAGTATTACCGCTGGG
>PGZG01000143.1 GCA_002840115.1 Gammaproteobacteria bacterium HGW-Gammaproteobacteria-14
GATGCCAAACGTTCCCATGGTGCTGGACCCGGTGCTGGCCGCAGAAGCCGGAGGCAGTCTGGGAGATGCCTCCGTGCCGGATGCATTAATCACAGAGCTGCTGCCCCGCGCTACTCTCACCACCCCGAACCTGCCGGAAGCGCAACGTCTCGCGGGAGCTGAAGACATCGCCAGCTGCGGTGAAACACTACTCCAGTATGGCTGCCCCGCAGTGCTGATAACCGGCACCCATGACAACACCGATCAGGTTCATAACCACCTGTTTCATGGCGACCAACCGCGCCAGTGGTCCTGGCCCCGGCTCGACGGCAGCTTCCATGGCTCTGGCTGCACCCTGGCCTCCGCCTGCACTGCACTGCTTGCTCAGGGGCACCCGATAGAGCAAGCACTTACTATCGCCCAAGACTATGTTCACCAAGCTCTGAAAAACGCATGGCAAGCAGGGCAGGGGCAGCTAATACCGGATCGTCGTGGCTGAAATACGCGGTCTCTACGCCATCACAGACCCACGGCTGCTGGATGGCTCTCGCCTGCTAACGGCCTGCGAAGCCGCCCTGCGCGGCGGCGCCCGCATTCTGCAATACCGGGACAAACCCGCCAGTGATACCCAGCGACGGCAACGCGCTCTGGAACTGCTAAGACTCTGCCGAGACCATGGAGCTCTCTTTATCATCAACGATGATTCTGCTCTGGCCGCTGATATCGGCGCGGACGGTGTCCATATCGGGCAATCCGATGGTGACCTGAGTCGCGCACGACAACGACTCGGGCCGGATGCCATTATTGGCGTCACTTGCCATGGAGATCCCGCGCTGGCACATCAGGCCGTTATGGACGGGGCCAACTATGTGGCCTTTGGTCGTTTTTATCCGTCGCTCACCAAACCCCATGCCATGCCGGCGGATCCTGCGGTACTGGCCACCCGTTTACCCATGGTCACAACGACCACCACCACAACACCCATTGCCAAGGTGGCCATCGGTGGCATCACCCCGGATAATGCGCCTCCGCTATTAAAAGCCGGCGCCGACGCCCTGGCTGTAATCCATGGATTATTCGGCAGTGACGATATCGAAGCTCGGGCTCGACAGTTCTCTCGCTTATTTAACAATCGCTTATAAAGGACAGACACCATGACGCGCATCCACTCCGAAGAGCTATTCCGCAAGGCACAACAACGGATTCCCGGCGGCGTAAACTCACCGGTACGGGCGTTCCGTGGCGTCGGCGGCGACCCGGTATTTTTCCATCGCGCCGAAGGGCCTTATCTGTTTGACGAAGACGACAATCGTTATATCGACTACATCGGCTCCTGGGGGCCCATGATTCTGGGCCACGGCAACGCCGACGTGTTGGCTGCCGTGCAAGCGGCAGCCCGTAACGGCCTGAGCTTTGGAGCCCCCACCGCCGCCGAAGTGACTATGGCGGATCTGGTTTGTGAGCTGGTCCCCTCCATGGATATGGTGCGCATGGTCAGCTCCGGCACAGAAGCCACCATGAGCGCAATTCGCTTGGCCAGGGGTTATACCGGCCGCGACACCCTGATCAAGTTCAATGGTTGCTATCACGGCCATGCGGACAGCCTGCTGGTGAACGCTGGCTCCGGCGCCCTGACCCTTGGCGTGCCAAGTTCTCCCGGTGTTCCCGCCGCATTGGCCGCCCACACCCTGACGCTGGATTACAACAATGCAGCCCAGGTAGAGGCCGTGTTCGCTGATATCGGCGATCAGATCGCCTGCGTTATTGTCGAGCCGGTGGCGGGCAATATGAATTGTGTGCCACCGATGAACGGCTTCCTGCAAACCCTGCGCAAATGCTGCGACGAGCATGGCGCGGTATTAATTTTTGATGAAGTCATGACCGGCTTCCGCTGTGCCCTTGGCGGCGCCCAGGAGGTTTACAAGATCACCCCGGACCTCACCACGCTGGGCAAGGTCATCGGCGGCGGCATGCCGGTCGGCGCCTTTGGCGGCAAACGCGAGATTATGGAACAGCTGGCCCCTCTCGGCCCGGTTTATCAGGCAGGAACCCTGTCCGGCAACCCGGTGGCGATGGCCGCGGGCATGGCAACCTTACAGCGGGTTCGCCAAGACAATTTTTATACCGAACTGAGTCGACTCACCGCCAGACTCACCCAAGGACTGGAAACCATGGCGCGGGAGAAAGGCATTGCCTTGACCACCCACCAGGTTGGCGGAATGTTTGGCTTCTTCTTTACCGACCAGACCCGGATTGCCTCTCTCAATGACGTCATGGCCTGCAACCAGGAACTCTTCAAGCGCTTTTTCCATGGCATGCTGGATCGCGGGGTTTATCTTGCGCCCAGCGCTTTTGAGGCAGGGTTTGTCTCCATAACCCACACCGACGACGTCATCGATGAAACGCTGGCGAAAGCGCGGGAAACGCTACAAGGCATCTAGGGCGTCTCTGAATAACGCCTTGGGGTTAGCCCGCCGAAGAAAATCATCACACGGTGGATAGCGGGATTCTGGCGGGCATCTGGGCTGGAATCTCCACCACGCCACGCTCCCTGTTACGCAGTAATAGCTCCGCATGGGCCATCATGGTTGGTCTCATCCATAGTGGTATTTCTTCCAGCGGCCAATACTGGGCCAACTGAAAGCGAGCACAACTTTGCGGCGTTTGGGAACAATAGCGACGTCTGTAAATAGGCCCGGTGGCAAACTCTTTCGGACTTTTACACTCTCCCAGATACGGACAACTCATCTGCTCGCCTCGTGAACAACTGCGTATCGAAACGACGATACGGCGACGGCGGCAACACGACAATACTGGCACTTTGCTAAATTCAGGTACTACAGTACCTCTGACGTTTCGGGGCGCTCTCAAAATAAAGTGTTAACGATCAGCCATTGGCGGTCGCTGCAAACCAAGCTGTCGGCTCATCACCACCAAGAGACCGCCAAACACAAACATAACAATGCCGTATACCGCGCTGGGCACGGACATTTCGTTGGAATGCAACAGGGTTAATGTCACCATCAGTCCCAGCGTGGCATTTTTCAACCCCAGCTCAATGGCAATAGTAAAAGACTGGCGCAAATCAAGACGCAACAATTTGCCACCAAGAAAGCCCAAGGCCACACCGGCAATATTCAATAATAACGCCAGCAATATTCCCTGCTTCGCCAGCACCACCACACGATCACCCAAAGATGCCAATATGGCGATAACAACGAACAACAACACCAGCAAGCCAAATACGCCCACCATCCGCTCAGCGCGAGCCGCAAATACCGGCAACCACTTACGCAACGACATACCAATCATGAGAGGCACAATAACGATCAACAGCAGTGCCAATACAGTACGCTCCACCGGCAAGCGAACCGTCACACTGGCATCCTGAAAATAGTCCAGCGCCATACCACTAAACAGCGGCAAGGTAACGATGGTCACAATGCTTGCCAGCACGGTGAGCACCACCGAAAGCGCCACATCGCCACCACCAAGGTAGGCAAAAATATTGGATGTCGTTCCGCCTGGGCAGGCAGCAATGATAATTAAACCAACTGCCAGCGCGGGATCCAGTCGCAGACCCCAGGCCAGCCCGAAGGCGATAACGGGGAGGATCAGCACCTGTGCCAACAAACCAAACAGGGTTGCCTTGGGGGCGATCAATACCTCGCGAAAGTCTTTCGGCGTCAGGGTTAAGCCCATGCCAATCATGATAAAAAACAGGGCCAGAGGAAGTCCGACGTCTACCAGTGCGCCTTCCATGCTGCTCTCCCGTTATTATGGTTGTTTGCAAGTCCGCGCATGGACATAAGCTATCGATTCATGATTCGACTCATTACTCATGGCGCAACTAATCCGTAATTCGACGCCATGGCCTAGCCTGTTCAATTTCAAAGGCCAACTCCAACAGGGTACGCTCATCGCCATGGGCTGACGAGAACTGAACGGCAATCGGCAATCCCTTTACAGAAACTCCCATCGGCAAGGAAATCGCCGGACTACCACTGGCATTGTTCATGGGCGTGAAGCTGACGTAATCCATCATTCGTTGAAACAGCTCATCGAAGGGCACTGACGGATTCAGATATCCGAGCTCGGGAGTCACATGAGCCAGTACCGGCGACAACACCACATCATAGTCGCGCATTGCCTTGGCATACTGCTGCCAGGTACGCTGCAGCCGCAACATCACCAACGGCGCGCGCCAACCGCGACGACGAAAACGCTCCGCCAACCCCTTACTCAAACCGTCGAGCTGTGTTGCATCAAAACCCTTGCCGAAGGTATGGCTACCAAAGCGGCTAACCATAAAGGCGAGAAAACCCCAGTAATCGGAAAAATCATCAACAAACGAAGCCTTCACCGGCAATGGCATCGGCTCAACTCGATGCCCAAGGCTCTCCAGTAAAGCAATGGTCTGCTCCACCGTAGCGCGAGTCTCTGCGCAAGTTGGAGAGCCGGTAATGGAGTCCATCACCAGACCGACACGCAGGCGCCGATTTCCCGGCCCCTCAACCAAGCCTACGGCAGGGAGTTTACGGCTTGCCTGATAACGTTCGGCACCAGCAAAAAAATGGGCCGTGTCCCGCACGCTGCGAGTCACCACACCTTCAGAAACAATACGCACCGGCAAAGTCCGCGCCATCTCTCCATCAACAAAACGGCCACGCGTTGGCTTCAGCCCAACCAATCCACAACAGGCTGCCGGAATACGAATAGAACCGCCACCGTCGTTAGCATGGGCAATCG
>PGZG01000144.1 GCA_002840115.1 Gammaproteobacteria bacterium HGW-Gammaproteobacteria-14
CCCGATCGCGTCGGCACCGGACTGTGCCGCCGCCTGCATATCGGCAACACGGGTGATACCACAGATTTTCACGCGAACTCGTTGCAATGGAGTCTCCGAGAAATCAAATGGGGATTCTAACAGAGATCGGTCAAGGTGACGTCAGCAGACCCAGAGGACATTCATGTCTCCAGTCTCTACCTTTCAAGCCTCTACCCTGATTAGCCGCTACCCCTCAGCAACAGCTTTCAATCAATCGCCTTTAAGGAGCACAAATCTTCCGGCAGCCATGCCGGGCCATAAGGCTCTGAGGGCAAGTCAAAACGCTCTGGGTAGCCAACTCCAACCAGATAGAGCCCATCCGGCGGCGCCGTGGCCGCGTTGGCACTGCGATTTTTTGCCGCCAACACCTGCTGAACCCAGTCCACCGGATAGCGCCCCACTCCCACCGCCATTAGCGCACCAGCGATATTGCGAACCATGTGCATCAAAAAAGCATTCGCCTCTACCTCAAGAACAATCAGCTTGCCACGCTGATAAAGCTCAAGACTGTGAATCGTCTTCACCGGCGTTTTCGACTGGCAGTAAATACCACGGAATGAGCTGAAATCATGTTCCCCCACCAGATAACGAGCTGCCCGCTGCATCAAAGGGACATCCAGTGGACGAAACTGCCAGGAGACCTGCCCGGCTAACAGTGCGGGACGAATCGGATGATTATAAATCACATAGCGATAGCGCCGCGAAAATGCCGAAAAGCGAGCATGGAAGTCTCCGGCCACTGGAACAGCCCAGCGAATACTGATATCAGGGGGAAGATTACTGTTGCCACCATACTGCCAAGCGCGCATCTGCCGATCAGCGTCGCTATCAAAATGCACCACCTGACCGCAGCCATGCACCCCGGCATCTGTCCGTCCGGCACAGATCACCGACACCGGATGATTGGCAACAAGAGCCAACGCACGCTCAACCTGAGACTGAACCGTGGGCACTCCCGCCTGCTGGGTTTGCCAGCCGCGATAATGAGTGCCGTTATATTCAATACCAAGAGCGATACGGGTCATGAACAGCAAACTATCCGAAGTGAAATCATAGGATGGTATATGCCCAGAAAAGAGCGTGGCCGCAAGTATTGTACCTGAAAGCATAGAACCTGAAGCAATGCTGCCGGGAGATTACACCTGAATCAGGCGGGAGCCTAAAAATGCCAGCGTCAGAACAAAAAAGCCCCCGGGCAGCTATTGCACGGGGGCTTTTTCCGGATCACCTGATCAGCAGGGGAAGCGCATCAACCAACCTGAGTCAGCAATTCCTTGGCTTCCTGCTGCTGCTGAGGATTCCCTTCGGAAATCACTTCCTGCAGGATCTCTTTGGCGCCATCCGCATCACCCATATCAATGTAGGCCTTGGCCAAATCAAGTTTGGTTGCGTTCTCGTCCGTATCACCGAGGAAGTCAAAGTCATCATCAGCACCTAACTCCTGCTCAAGTGCTGGCTCAACCGCCGGCCGAACATCAGTGGCCGTAACTTCGTCAAGATTCAGCTCTTCATCAAGCTCTAGCGAGTCCCGCTGCACGGTAGATTGCGCGGTAGACGCAGGCTCTTCTGGAATATCAAGCGCCGGCATACTCACTTCCGTCGGCGCTTCATCCATATCCAGCTCAAGATCATCCAGCGACAGATCCAGCTCTTCTTCCGGCGAGGACTTCTCGGCAGCATCAGAGAATTCGTCACTCATATCATCCAGTGATAACTCACCGAAATCCGGGTCGGCTGTAAGATCCGCGCTAACATCATCCAGCGACAAGGAGGAAGTGACGGGCTTTGCCGGGGCCTCATACTCGAGTGACAGCGAGTCATCTTCAGCCTCAGGCTCATCAAGATCCAGAGACAGCTCGTCATCATCATCCAGAGACAGCGCCACCGGGGAGTCATCCTCCTCCAGACTCAACTCAACATCCGTATCGTCCAGGCTCAGCTCATCGTCATCCAAAGACAGCGTCAGCGTATCGTCTTCTTTCTTCGCAGGCTCTTCAGCGATATCCAGCTCGAACTCACCCAGCCCATCATCATCAAGATCAGCATCAAACGGATCCAGCGTCAGCATATCGTCTGCGGCGGCTTTCGGCTCCGGCGCGGCCGGGGCGTCAAGATCTGCGGTAAGATCCATTTCAAGGTCATCAAGGCTTGGCTCGTTGAGATCACCACCAAAGCCCGCTTTCAACGAAGCGATAGCCTCATCAACCTGAGAACCTGAACCGGCAAAGTTTGCCGCCTCCTGCTCAAAACCCTGCTGATCGCGCATTTCACTCAGCACTTCGAGCAAACGCACCTTCAAATCCTGCCGCTGCGGCGCCTTATGTACTTCATTGCGCAGGAAGCTTACTGCCTCGGCATGACGACCATAGGCAGTATAAACATCGACCTCCTCCAACGGATCCTGAGCGGCCTCTGGAGCAGTCTCCGCCTCATCTACCTCTTCGTCGTCGGTGAAATCCCCTGCTGCGGCAAAGAAGTCATCGTCACCGCCAACGTCCTGATCTTCGTCATACAGCTCAGCGGCTTCAGCTTCTTCGGCCTGCTCACGGCGTTTGCGCATCCACAGCAGGCCACCGCCAAGAGCGGCCAGCACTACCAACAAACCACCAATCAGCGGCAGATTGGCAAACAAGGTATCAGTCAGACTAGCGGGCGCGGGCGCCTCCGGAGTCACGGGACGAACCTGCTCGCGAACCACCGGGGTCGTTTCCACAACTTCAGCTTCTGGCTCTACGGCAGACTCTTCAGTAACTGCATCCCCTTCAATCACTTCATCTGCTTCAACAACTTCTACCGCATCGTCACCATCAGCAGTAACCGGCACAGGCGGAGCCTCTACCACGGGTTCAATCACCACAGGCGTCGTCGGCGTAATGCCTTGTGCACGCTGCAGCTCAGCCAACTGGGCCTGCAACTGGGCGATCTGGTCATTTCGCAACTTCATCAATCGGTCACTGGTGCTCGCCTGCTCTTGAAGGTCACGCAAACGGCTAGACAGCTCACGATTTTCTCGAGCCAAACGCTCGACATTCTCGTCGCGAATCGTCAATTCATTTTGTAATGCGGAGGTATCTCTGGCCGTACCCGACGTACCACGGCCATCACCTTCACCACTCGCTGCACCAGGAGAAACCAGGGTTACCTGACCTTCACCAGCCACACCCACACCGGTGCCACGACGCTCCGGGGAGGTACCGTCAAGCTGAGTGCGCGAAGGAACCGCGATGCCGCGGGCTTCAAGCTTAGCTCGCCACTCGCGGTTTTGTTCTGCCACTTCAGCAATCGCCTGACGAGTGCTGATTTGTCGAATATCCTGCTCAGACGGCATTCGCAAAACCGTGCCTTCGCGCACGAGGTTAACGTTGCCATCAATAAAGGCATCCGGATTCAGGGTCTGGATCGCTATCAGCATTTGCTGAACAGATATACTGTTGGCGGGACGATTATCCAGAGCAATGCGCCACATGGTATCGGACGCTCTGACGACATAGTCCGGGCCGCGAGAAGAGTCATGCACAGGAGCCTGCTGCACAGGACGCTGAGCTGGCGCGGCGGGCGCTGGAGTCACTGCGGGTGTGGATGCAGCGGGTGCCGGAGCCTTGGTAACCGGCTCAGTAAAGGTTGGTGGATCCAACAGTACCGTATACTCACGCAGCAGTCGGCCAGTGGGCCACATCAACTCAACAATAAAATTCAGAAAAGGCTCGCGGACAGGCTGGCGGGAGGTGATTTTCAGGGTCGCATTACCGCCCTGCCCAATCACAACCTCGAACTGTAACTCATTGAGAAAAAATACTCGCTCGACACCGGCAGTCTCAAACTCACGCTCTGCAGCAATACTGGCCAGAATCTCTTCAGCCGCCAGATCCCGCACATCAATCAGCTCAACCTCCATATCAAGAGGTTGATTCAGGAAAGAGTTGAGCCTGTAGTCACCCACCCCCAGTGCTGCCGCCAGGCTGGGGGCCAGCATGACAAGTGCCGTGAATCCGATGCCTAATTTTCGGAACATGGTTAAGCCCTTTATTTATTATTGATCCCCACCCCGGCCCGTGTCGGGCTCCCCGGCAGGTTCCAGCCTGAGTCGCATGCAGCCTCTATTTTGTCCGGGTTTTACCATCAAAACCTAGAAACTGCGTCACATAATGTCAGTAAGTATCCATTACAGATAGTCTTTTATCAACAATTCGAGGATTTGTACACCTTTGAGCGCTGCCCCGTAACGGACATTGTCAGCACTGATCCAAAGCCCCAGACCATGACCGTCATCACTACTGATCAGGTCCTGAATGCGGATTTCGGTGGCTTCAAGATCGGCGCTAAGTGCCTGTCCCCGCTGATCAATATCTAATTCAGCCACGGTAAGACCGGCTCCGGACAGCATCGCCAGCGCGTCATCCGCCGCCAAGGGAGAGTCGCCACGCCAGCACAGTGACACGCTTTGGCCAAAAAATACCGGCACCCGGGCAGCCTGACAATGAACCCGCCCCGCCAAACCGGGGAATAAACGCTGCAGCCCCAATCTCGCCGTTTGTTCCGGCGCCAGCACACCACTTCCACAGCTTTTGACACCGGCGGTCAGCGTGACGAACGCACTTTGGGACGGAAACACTTCTGGCTCCGAATCCTGGCTGTTTAATAGCCTTGCGGTTTGACGAGCCACTTCCTCAACACCATCACGCCCTGCTGCCGACGC
>PGZG01000145.1 GCA_002840115.1 Gammaproteobacteria bacterium HGW-Gammaproteobacteria-14
GTAAGGCGTCATGGCAATAATGGCGGCATCTCACCGGCCAAGTTCGAAGAGCAGTACTTTATGAAGCTGTCAGGTGTCTAGGAAATCGGGGGCTTGCCAAAGCGGAGCTTTTCAATATGGGTTGCCATGGCACTACGCTAGCACCGCCATGGTAACTATCGGTTTCAATTTATGATATCTTACTGTTACTTAAAGATATAACAAGGTGTTATTTCATCATTACGAGTGGCCAGGCTGCAGGGAGAGCAGACGAATGAAAGAATCTTTATGGCATGCCACACACCCTCAGATAACAACGGTGCGGACGATACTGCTGGGCATGGTGTTAATGATATCTCTAATGGTCGGACTCTTGTCTGTGCAGGTGTTTAGTCGGGCGGATGACAGGGCTACGCCGAAGTGCGATGCCGAGCCGGTGCTGGCGAGTTTGTATGACTTGCTGGGAGATGTGGCATTGAGCATCCGGGATATTCATCGGGTGGCAGTGGATGGCAGGGAGGGGCATCAAATATGCTATGCCAGTATAGGAGCCCACGGGGACGCCCAGCGGATTAAGTACGCCCTGTACAGGCATTCCGCTGAGCACATACTGCGCATGGAAGTGGTGATAGATGATTAGAGGCCAAGGCGTTATTCAGAGGCGCCTTAACTCATCCGCTTGACAAAACTCAGTGGCATATTGCGCATCAAAAAACCCAATAGAGCCCATGGCCAGCGAGGCACGCAGGCTTCTGCAGATTCTTTTTCAATGGCCCGCACCAGCAAGCGACAACCGGTTTCGGTATCCACCATAAACGGTGTGTTCTTGACCTTTTCGTTGATTTCCGAGCGGATATAACCCGGATAAATTGTGCTGACTTTAATCGGCTTGCCGATCATTTCTGCACGAATGCCTTCGGTCAATGAGGCAACGCCAGCTTTGGTGGCCGCATAGGTGGTTAAGTTCTTTGGCATGCCTCGCATCGCGCTCATGGATGAAATCATTACCAGATGACCGCTATTCTGATCCCGGAAAATTTCCATGGCGGCTTCGCACTGTGCCAGCGCTGCAACGAAATTGGTTTCGGCGGTTTGCCGGTTGGCCCAGAAATAGCCAGTGCCCAGCGGCTGACCTTTGCCCATGCCGGCATTGACGATAACCCGATCGATGCTGCCCAGCTGGCGGCGAAACTCCTTGAAGACCTCGAACACTTGATCGTAGTTGAGTACATCAAGAGCCAATACAGCAACGGTAATGCCGGGATGTGCGGCTTCCAATTCGGCTTTCAATTCTTCCAGGCGATCAGTGCGGCGGGCGCACAGGGCAAGGTTGCGGCCCATGGCGGCAAATTCACGGGCCATGCCGCGGCCCAGACCGGAGCTGGCACCAGTAATCAGAATGGTCTTGCGCATGTGATACTCCTATCGATACGTCAGTAGGCGACGGTGCTCGCCCTCAAAATGTCCATGATCATTGAAGGTACTCAGGTGCATGCCACGGCGGCCCACCACAATTTTGGTGAGCGAAGCATTGGCAACCACGCGATTGAGTTTGCGCCACTCGCTATCGGGCATATTCCACAGTCGTTTAACGGTGGCGCTAATCGCGCCGCCAGAAGTAAACACCATGGCTGAGTCCATCTGGTAATTCACCACACTATTAAGTGCTTCATCGACTCGTTGCCGGAATGTGGGCCAGGTTTCCTGATATTCGTGGTCGTAAACCCCGGACACCCATCGATCGAGAGCCTGTTCAAAGAATGTTTGAAACGCCTCCTTGGGCTTTAGCGTGCGCGCCATGTCGGCCATCATATAGGTGCGGCTTTTATAACGTGGGTTTTGCCGGACGATCAACTCCTGATGATCGTACTCATTCCAGCCCGGATCGGTGCGCCACTCTGCAGACAGACCCATATGCGTAAGCACATGCTCTGCGGTTTGTTTGTGCCGACGCATGGTGCCAGCGATTACCAGATCCGGACGGCCAATGCGTTTGATCAGCAGGCTGCCGAGATGCTGGGCTTGGGCAATGCCAGTGGTGGATAGCTCGTCATAATCACTTTTCCCCCAGGATGCCTGGCCGTGACGCACCAGATAAATAACGGCCATGTATTATCCCTTGATGGCGCGTTTGCAGCGCCAGTGTAAATAATGGTTAAACAGCCAGAAATGCTTGAAGGCTGGGTTGCGGGTTTGTTTATGATGATAGCGGTAATAAATTTGCTGGACGATTACCGCCAACCGGAACAGGCCATAGACCTCATAGAAGGTCCAGTTATCCGGTTTCAGATTCATTTTATCGCAATAGTAATCCACCACTTGCTGACGACTAAACATACCCGGCAGGTGAGTGGGTTGGCGGCGCAGCATTTGTTGCAGGCGATCATCCCCGGCTTCAACCCAATAGGCCAGCGTGTTACCAAGATCCATTAACGGATCCCCCAGAGTGGCCATTTCCCAGTCCAGTACGCCGAGAATCTTTTGCGGGTTGTTTGCATCCAGTACCACATTGTCGAAGCGGTAATCGTTATGAATGATGACCGTGGCGACATCGTCGGGCATGTTGGCGCTGAGCCAGTCGCGAACGTATTTCCAGCCCGGTGTATTCCAGGTGCTGGATTTGTCATAACGGTCTGACCAGCCGCGAATCTGGCGCTCCACATAGCCGCCGCCTTTGCCCAGATGTTCAAGTCCGGCGGCTTTGTAATCCACCTGATGCAGTTCAATCAGTTTGTCGATCACGCCCTGACATAGCTGTCGGGTTTGCTCCGTGGTTAAGGTCATGCCCTTGGGCATATTGGCACGGGGGATAATGCCGCAAATGCGCTCCATGACGTAAAAGTCGCAATCCATTACCGCAGGGTCCTCGCACAGCGCCACCATGGTGGGTACTGCGGGGTACACCGGTTTTAAGGCCTGTTGCACGCGAAATTCGCGGGCCATATCGTGGGCGCCTTTGGCTTTGTGGCCAAAAGGCGGGCGACGCAGAATCAGATCACGATCCGGGTAGCTCACCAGATAGGTCAGGTTGGAGGCACCACCGGAAAACTGCTGAATAGCAGGCTCGCCCTGCAGGCTTGTTACCTGAGTTTTGAGCCAGCGATCCATGGCCGCCGTATCAAAGCTTTCCCCGTCGCGCACGTTGCGGGGTTTATCGAGCAGGGCATCGCCGGACATATTACTTCTCCAGCTTTTTGTAGAAACGCCGGCCGGAATCCGCCAGCCCAAGGTTGTACAGTAGCGGAACATAACGCTTCAGAATGGAGAGTGCTTTTCCCTCGATATGCGGCAATTCAAGGAACTTGCCTTTTTGCTGGGCGTGCATGATTTTCTCTGCCACCTGTTCCGCGCTGAGTTTTCCGCCGGCCAGCAGCTTGCGCACGGTTTGTTCCATGCCCTGTTCCGGTGTGCGCATGGTTTCTGCCAGATTGGTCTGGAAAAAACTCGGACATACCACGGTGGTATTAATGCCATAGGGTGTCAGTTCATGGCGTAGGGTTTCTGACAGTGATCCCACGCCAGCCTTGGTGACATTGTAGGAGCTCATGGTTGGGGCATTAGCTACCGCCGCCAGTGAAGCAATATTAACGATATGGCCGCTTTTCTGTTGTTTGAATAGCGGCACAAAAGTGCGGCAACCGCGAATCACCCCTTTCAGGTTGATATCAATAATCCAGTCCCAGTCTTCCATGCTGATCTTGTCGATACGGCCGCTGGCAGCAACACCGGCATTATTCACCAGCACATCCAGGCCGTCCCAGTGTTGTTGCGTCCAGTCCAGCAGGGCCTGCCAGTCGTCATCGATGGTGGTGTTGGCCTTTGTGAAATGAATTTCACCGAGGGGTTTGAGTTCGAATACGGCCTCTTCGCCACGCTGTTCATGAATATCTGTAATCAGCACGCGAGCGCCGCTTTTCAGGTACTGCTTCGCCAGTTCCTTACCGAGGCCAGAGGCGCCGCCGGTGATCAAAACCCGTTGGGACATTATCGTATTCTCCAAAAAGGGAAGCGGCCCAGGGGACCGCAGAGTCTGGCGTTAATCAATAACGCCCTTGGTTATCAGGGCCAACCTGTTATCAGGGTCAAGGATGATGAGCAATTAACCTTTGTACTTCATTAGCTCAAATTTTGCGATCAAACCCCGATGCACTTCATCCGGGCCATCTGCTAACCGCAGGGCTCGGGCCATGGTCCAGGCGGCCGCCAAGGGGAAGTCATTGGACATGCCGCCACCGCCATGCATTTGTATCGCCATATCAATAACCTGCTGGGCTACGTTCGGGCACACCACCTTGATCTGCGAAATCTCGCTCATGGCGGCCATGACGCCACGGGTATCAATCAGCCAGGCCGCCTTCAGCACCAGCAAGCGCGCTTGCTCAATCATAATGCGTGCCTCGGCGATACGTTCCCGGTTGCCGCCCAGGTTCACGAGCGGTTTGCCAAACGCTACCCGTTGGGTGCCGCGTTCGCACATCAACTTCAGCGCGGTTTCTCTAATAACGTGGAATTTTGTATAGGAAGGCAGTTGGACGCCAAGCCGGCCAAGGATCTGGTAGTAGATACTGTCTTTTGGGCTTTCTGGCAAAGAGACATAGAGGACAGGAACCCTTACGGCCTCGCCATCAAGGTTGTCATCGGCCGGGTGCCTCTTGAAAAACTCGTTCAGAATGGTCGTCTTGCCACTGAGCGATGAACCCACCAGCAGCCGGCC
>PGZG01000146.1 GCA_002840115.1 Gammaproteobacteria bacterium HGW-Gammaproteobacteria-14
ACATAGCTTTCCACCGGATCTTGCTCAGCTTTCCGAACAGGAGCGCATCTATCAGAGCATCATGAGAGCGGTGGATTTTCTCTCTGGCATGACGGATAACTATGCCACTTATCTTGCCAAGCAATTTGCGGGCATGGCAGAAACACGATACTAGAGACGCTCGAATTTCAAAAACTCCAGCTGGAAAAATTCCGAATCCTCTTAAAAAGGGAAGGACAGTAAGCTGGCGGCATAGTCTTCCCAAGTCCACTCCAGCGGCTCAGTCAGCTCTATAGATTGGGCGAAGTGCGGACTGAATACTTTATTGTCCAATCGGGAAACTGTTTCCGGGTCCGACGTCGCCAGATTTATTTCCTGATTCACTTTGAAGCTTAGCCGATCAAAGTTGGCGGACCCGAAAGAGGCCCAACCATCATAAATTGCCGCCTTAACATGGGTCATGCCGGGATAAATAAAGACCCGGATTTGATTATCCAAAAAACGGTTTGCGGTGAAAAGATGGGCACTATTCATCAGACTATGATTACCCTCACCCGGAAGCACCACACGCACATCCACACCCCGTGCACGAGCTTCAATCAAGGCATTAATAATATCGGGATCCGTGAAATAGGGCGTTATAATATGAATGTAGCTCTCGGCGCGACGAATAGCATCCAACTGCGCCCTCAAAATTTCCTGACGCCCGGTACGGGTCAACAACACACGAACCGGCACCATATCTGCATCGTTTTCAGCCGCAAATGGTTCGATGCCAGGCAAGCGCAATGACTGCATCAAATAAGCAAGATCTCCACCGGGACCAGCATGAGACCAGGACTTTTCAAACTCTTTTCGAAGTCGCCAAACCACTCTACCTTCAACTCGAACCATTAAATCTTGCCAATGATAGCGATACTCCTCGCCGTAATTCATTCCCCCCACATAGGCAAGGTCACGGTCGATCAACGTCAATTTTGCATGGTCTCCGGTAAGCCAGGGATTACCCACTCTCCTTGCTTTTACTGAGGAGCCACGACTGAGGTAGCTGGCAATATCACTGGGCGGCTGAAAGCCCGGCCGATAACCTCCCGGAGGCGCCTTCAGGCCGGCCAGCATTGAGCCAAGATCATCCATCATTACTCGCACCCGGACATCCTCACTACGGGTACGTAAAAAGTTGGCCAAGCTCACCGCATACTCATCATTATCAAAAATGTAGCTTCGAATACTGATATCGGACTCAGCCGCCCGTGCACGCTCAATAAAATCAGGGAAGAATGCCTCGCCGCCTACCAGAAAATCCAGCTTCCCTGGATAACGACGCGTGCGGGTTCGCAAGTCAAGGCGACGCTCCCATGCATGGAGATCCATTCCAGGGCCATCATTCAAAGGCAGGATTTCATCCGCTGGAACCGGGTTACGCCGCAACATACTGACCACGACATCCTGCCCATGCCCTGCCAGACGTCTTAATGTTGTTACAGGGTTACGTACGAAGGTCAGTACATGGCTACGGAACACCACACGATTAAGCGTTTTTAGGGATACCCGGAGTGCCGGCTCAGCGATTTCGTCACCTTCAAAAGGGGACAAGATGTAATAAATCTCTGCGGCAGCAACGTCCGCGTAAATCCAGCCGACACCTCCCGGGTAATGCTGCTGTAAGGTAAAGACCAGGTGTCGGGGCGCCGTCTCCGGCTCATGCATCAACATTTCTCGCAATAAACTGACTACACGAACAGCCAGTGCACGATCATTCATGCGTTCATCAACAGAAACCGACGCGGGTAGTTGGTCCCAGGGGGTTAGCAGCAGTGTCCCTTCAGCATTGCGCCAACTGACCAAAGCTCCTCGGTTGAGCTGTAACAATAGGCCTTCATTAGGACCAAGCGGGGTATAAAAACCGAGAACATCACGTAGCACCTCGGAAAACTGACGCTGGTCCATGACCTCAACCGGTTGCGCCCCCGCACGCGGGCGGCGCACCCGTTGAGCAACATCCAGCTCCGACACATGCACCGCCACAACACCATCAAATTGACGTTCAAGGCTGGTCACATTGAACCACAGACGCTCATTGTCGGTAATAAACCCCAGCCGCAACCGGCCATCTACCAGCACAGCCTCCGTGCGAACGCTGGCCAAGGCGCTTTCCAGCGCTGGCCCCGTAAGACGAAATGGCTCGCCGGTTAGAGTCTGTCGACCCACGCAACCGCTAAGTAGCAATACAACACTGAGAATAACCAGCGGCTTGCCAGAAAAACCCATATAGCCCTTCAATTCTGAAACAGCACTACAGCCTAACGAGTACAGGAGGTCAGGCCAAGTCACAGAGGCCTTGATGGGCAGCTACACTCTCAAAGCCATCCCGGCGCAGCGGCCGCATGCCACGACGACGCCAGTTGCCCCCCGGCAATCGATGGCTCCCTGGGGGTGGCTGCAGCTGATAGTAAAACCAGGCGACACCAAACCGGGTCCGCAACCGGGCTCGGTGGTAATAACGGGGATACTCCTCAAGAAGATCAAGCTGACGCAGCTTTTGCGCGCTAATACGATAAACCTCACCGTATACGCTACCTTTACCCGCGAGACATAGCACCGGATAGGTACTCAAAGACCATAACGAGAATTGCGGAGCGCTGCGGGTTGCACCAAGAAAAACAGCGCCGCGCATCCAATGGTGGTTGCACTCGCCATTCATCAACGTGCCATAAACAAAAACTCGGGTCACCATGAACATATGGTTGCTGAGGGTTCGAAAAACGTCAAGAACCGGGAATGCGCATCACGATATTACTCTTCCACTCCCCCGCCGGTAACACCATGCGACCAAAATTCTCTGCTCCGAAACCAACACGGCCCAACAGTGGCTCACCGCCAGTCGGGGCTCCCAAGGTTGCAGAGCGTCCGAATAATAATTTATTGGTAATCGCTAATTGCGCCTCTCCATCCTCATTGCGCAGGCCAATACTGCCTTCTTGCCAAGCGATACGCCCGGATACGTCTGTAATCTGGAATGCCGAACTCGGGCTCGATACCTCGGCAAAACTAAAAGACGCATTGTCAAAATCCAGCAGCCCATCGAAGCGCGCTGGTGCGGACCCCGGCTGTGCGATCCCCGGACTAAAAACAAAAATAAACCGGGAGGTATCCAGATTGACATCCATCAGCCCCAGTGGCGTGATGTCACTCATATCCAGTAAATTAGCGCCCCCGATAATACCGCGAAACCGGTAAAGCGCTCGATTATCTGTCTGTAGCCAGAGCCCTCCAGGCAAATCAGGATAAGCTGTGTCGCCCTCTGTGACGCGAAGATAAAAATCTCTCGCCAACCAAAGTAAATCTGCATTGATAATACCAACACCAAACTGACCACCCGAGCCAGCAACATTGGTATCTGCAACCAGAAAGTGTGTATTGGTTTCCCAGTCGCTGCCGGCACTGGCTCGCACGACAGGATCATTACTATTAGCACGCTGCCAGAACCCCGGTGACTGCGCCAACAAAGTAATATCGGCTCTGATGCCCGTCGGCGTGGCGGATGGAGCAATCCCGTCCCCACGCCCTTCCGGATACAAGAAAATGTCCGCATCCAACTTGCCGAAGGTGTAAACCAATGACCAATCGTAGTCGTTACTGCCTGACTGGTTAATAAACTCTACTTTTTGATTGTAGGCGTGCAATCTGCCATCTCGAATCATGGCTGCCAACGCAGTTTGCGTTACCGAACTATCCACCCAATCCCCACCAGCCGCCGCGCAAGATGCTTGATTCGGAGTGCCGCTTGAGAATGGTCCAGCACAAAGCCCCAGAGTCATGCCCGGATGCACCGAATCTATTATTACCGGCATCGACAACATGGGGCCTGGTGCATTCCCAAGTCGCCTCCAGTCATACAGTCTCGCTCGATTGCGGTCACCGCCCGCTTCGCCAATCGTCCAGGCAAAATCACTGTCGAAATCCCATTCACCTTTAATAGATAAACCCTCAGAGCGGGACCCCGTAAAGCGACCGTCATAATCAATAAAGGTGTACGGCCCAACCACATAGGTATTACTTCCGAGGCCTCCCGAGGCTATTTCAAAGCGCGCATCATTTAAACCACCGCGCCAATCAAGAAGAATAACAGGGGAGCGACCTGTCGTATCAAAACCCAATGGTGCAGCCTTCCAGTTCACATCAAAACCAAGGGCAACCTGCATCTCTGGAGCGGCAACAAATAGTCCCTGAGCATCAACACCGAAAGAACCGCCGACAAAAGAAGCCGCCGTATGCAGCGAAGCCAGACTAATCTCAGGATCTCCAGCTGCGCCCTGACGATAAATAACATCACCGTCACTGGCGAAATTGATTGATGCAGAGCCGCCGCTATTGAGAAAACCTCCGGTATTAGCAACCCTCATAAAACCTTCACTCTCCAGAGCAAAACTACCGAAAGAACGGTTTAATGCATCCGGATTCCAGCTTTGGCTACGATAGCTTAAACGATCAACCGTTAGACGGCTGCGCTGCCACTCCAAGTCAAGCGCCACTGCGCCCTCAGTGCCATTACCACCCACATTGATATCGCCCCCCCAAACGAGCGGACCTCCCACGCCCGTCAGTGATAACCCTTCAAGTACCGTGCAACTATGCTGATCACTCCCTCCCGCGCAAGATTGTGGAACCGCAGCGGCCCTATCGGTTTCCCAAAGCACCTGA
>PGZG01000147.1 GCA_002840115.1 Gammaproteobacteria bacterium HGW-Gammaproteobacteria-14
GCGCTTTCCGCAGTGCGATTAGCGCCCAGGATTATCAGGGGCATTACACGCCGGTGTATCCGATCAAGGTCAACCAGCAGCGCCGGGTGGTCACTGAGCTGTTGCGCGGTGGTGATGGTGATCAGGGTATTGGTTTGGAGGCCGGGTCCAAGCCGGAGTTGTTGGCGGTGTTGGCATTGTCCCGTGGTGTGGGCAGCACCATTGTTTGTAATGGTTATAAGGACCGCGAGTATGTGCGGTTGGCGTTGATGGGTGAGCGGCTCGGGTTCCGCGTCAATATTGTGGTGGAAAAGCTGTCTGAGCTGGCGCTGATCCTCGAAGAGGCGGATGCGTTGCAGGTTGCACCTCGGATCGGTTTGCGGGTGCGGCTAATGTCCATTAGCAAGGGCAATTGGCAAAACTCCGGCGGCGAGAAAGCGAAGTTCGGATTGTCGGCGGCCCAGTTAATTGAGGCGGTGGAAGTGTGCCGGGCCGCCGGGCGGCTTGATTGTGTGCGCATGCTGCATTTTCACCTGGGCTCTCAGGTAGCCAATATTCAGGATATCAAGGCCGGTATGCGGGAGGCGGCTCGCTATTATGAAGAGCTGCGCAACCTGGGCGCCGCCGTCGATACCATGGATGTGGGTGGTGGTTTGGGGGTGGATTACGAAGGTACCCGATCCCGCTCGTATTGTTCGATGAACTACGGCATGGCGGATTATGCCTGGCATATTATTCAAACCCTGCAGGAAGCTTGCGCGCGCGCCGGGTTGCCGGCTCCGGATGTGATTTCCGAGTCTGGCCGTGCTTTGACGGCCCACCACGCGGTGCTGCTGGCCAATGTGATTGATCGCGAGACGCTGGCGCTTAGCGATGTGTCTGTCCCTGCGGCGGATGCCCCTGCGGAGCTGCAACTGTTGTGGCAGCTTAGCGAGTCTCTGCGTGGCCCGGCGTCCAATCTGCTGGAAACCTATCAGGATGTGCTGAGTGCCTGGAGTGATGTGCACCAGCGTTACTTGCGGGGCGAACTGTCGTTGCCCGCCCGCGCAGTGGCGGAGCGCTTGTATATCAATTGCCAGTTAATGATTCGTGATCGTCTTGATGCATCGCGTAAACATCAGCGGGCGTTACTGGATGAATTGAACGAAAAGCTGGCGGATAAATTATTTGTTAATTTCTCGGTGTTCCAGTCGGTGCCGGATGTCTGGGGGATCGATCAGATTTTCCCGATTCTTCCTGTGTCCGGATTAAACCAGCCGCCCACTCGGCGTGCTGTGTTGCAGGATATTACCTGTGACTCCGATGGCCGCATTGATCAATACGTGGATGGCGAAGGTCTGGAGACAACGCTGCCAATGCCGGAAGGTGCCGACACTGAGCTGGCGATTTTTATGGTGGGGGCATACCAGGAAATTCTTGGTGATCTGCATAACCTGTTTGGTGATACGGATTCCGTGGATGTGGAAATTGATGAGCAAGGTGCAATACTGCTGGATCATGCGATTCAGGGCGATACCGTAAGCAGTGTATTGCGTTATGTGAATTTTGATCCGGAGAAGCTGCAGGATGCATTGCGTGATCACTGTAAGCGGGCGGATCTGAGTGCGGCCGAGCGTGAGCAATTTCTGGTGGAAATTGCGGAAGGACTCGCCGGTTATACCTATCTGGAGTAATGCAGGCATGCCGAAGTCGACAATAACAAAATCAAAATCTGTGGTGGGTCAGCGCGAGCAGCGTCATCGGGAGCAGCAATACCGGCAAGCCCTGGTGCGGCTGGATCGCTATTCACGGATGACGGATTCGCAGTTTCGCATTCCGTTGACGCGTATTCGGTTTGGAGTCGACCCCCTATTAGGCTTGATTCCTGTGATTGGTGATTTTATCGGCTTGCTGCTGTCCCTGCCGGTGCTGATTGAGGCGTCGCGGCTGCAGGCGCCGCTTGAGCTGCGTCGCAAAATGATCCGCAATATGCTGATTGAAGCGGTGATGGGCATTGTTCCGATATTAGGTGATGCGTTTGATGTGTACTGGAAAGCCAACACACGTAACACCAACTTACTGCGGCAGTGGATCAATACTCAATTGGTGCCGGAAAAATCAACAACGCGCAAGGATCGGCTGCTGGTGATTCTGCTGGCCTGTGTGATGGTGGCTCTGATTGGCGGCTGGTTGCTGCTTTGATGCCGGAATTGATGGATGTTGCACTGGTGCTTTTGTATTGGCGCTTTGTAAAAAAGAGCGATGCGCACAATGCACATCGCTCCGGTTACTGCAGCAACTTACTGTATTAGTGATCGTGGCCTTCAGGGCCGTGAACGTGGCCATGGGCCAGTTCTTCTTCAGAGGCTGTGCGAACGGCAGTGATTTCCACAGCAAAGTTCAGTACTTCACCGGCCAGCGGGTGATTGCCGTCAACGGTGACCTGATCGCCTTCAATGGCGGTAATGGTAAACAGGCGGGGGCCAGCGCCGGTGTCGGCCTGAAACTGCATGCCGGTTTCCAGATGCTCCACACCTTCGAAGGCTTCACGGGGAACCTGTTGTACCAGCTCGGCATAATGCTCGCCATAGCCTTCTTCGGGTTTTACAGCGACATCCAGCTTGTCGCCGATGGCCTTGCCGGTCAGCGCATTTTCCAGACCCGGAACGATATTGCCGTGGCCATGGAGGTAGGCCAGCGGTTCACCGCGGCCGACGGAGGAATCAATGGTTTCGCCAGCATTATTGGTCAGGGTGTAGTGGATCGACACCACCATATCTTGGGAAATTTGCATGGAACTCTCGTGAACGGTCATGGGTTTGGTGCTCCATGCTAGCGGCGCAAATCGCTCCTGCCTACCTTTGGCCCCGGAATCCGGCGAATTTTCCTGTTCTGGCCCGACCTGCGCTACACTCAACCCATGCTGATTGATCGTTTTGGCCGTCAGGTGGATTACCTGAGGCTTTCCGTTACGGATCGTTGTGACTTCCGCTGCACCTACTGCATGGCGGAACAGATGTCGTTTCTGCCGCGCGCAGAAGTGTTATCGCTGGAAGAGTTGCAGCGAGTGGCCAGCGCCTTTGTCCATTTGGGCGTTCGGCGGATACGCCTGACTGGCGGTGAACCGCTGGTACGGCGAGGCATTGAGACACTGGCGGCGGGTATTGCGGCGTTGCCGGGACTTGATGAGCTCACCCTGACCACCAATGGCGCCGGATTAGGCAAGTATGCGCAACCACTACGTCAGGCGGGTGTGTCACGTTTGAATATCAGCCTCGATAGTCTGGATTCGCAGCGCTTTGCCGCGATTACGCGAACCGGGCGGCTGGACGATGTGCTGGCCGGTATTGAGGCTGCTCGTGTCGCCGGGTTTTCTCGAATTCGTTTGAACAGCGTCATAATGCGCGGTCGCAATGACGATGAAGTGCCTGCGCTGGTGGATTTTGCCCTGCGTCAGAATTGTGACATTGCCTTTATTGAAGAAATGCCGCTGGGAGATATTCGCGAACATGACCGGGCGGAGGAGTTTGTATCGTCTGCGGAAATTCGCGAAATCCTGACGCAGCGCTATGAGTTGCACCCGGCCACCGAGACCAGCGCAGGACCGTCACGCTACTGGCGGCTGGCGGGTAGTGATCGTCGTATCGGTTTTATTTCTCCGCACTCACATAATTTTTGCCACCTGTGTAATCGGGTTCGGGTGACGGTGGAGGGGCGGTTGTTATTGTGTTTGGGGAACGAGCACAGCGTGGATTTAAAGCCGTTATTGCGGGAGTCCCCGAACGATGATAGGCCGTTGCGCGAGGCGATTATTGCCGCCATGGCGATCAAGCCAGAGCGGCATTATTTTGCCCATGACAGTGGCGAGCAGTTGGTGCGTTTTATGAATATGACGGGCGGCTAGGACTCTTCTGATTAAGCCATCTCCGCGCGCGCACGAATCACCGCAGCGCGCACTTGCTCCGGCGCCGTGCCGCCAATGTGGTTGCGGGCACTGACAGAGCCTTCCAGCGTTAGCACGTCAAATACATCCTGTTCAATTTCGCTGCTGAAACGACGCAGTTCGCTAAGCTCCATATCAGCGAGGTCCTTGCGGGTTTCCACGCCATGGGCGACAGCTTTGCCAACAATTTCATGGGCATCCCGGAAGGCGATCCCTTTGCGTACCAGGTAGTCCGCCAGATCCGTTGCCGTGGCAAAACCGCGACGGGCGGCTTCGCGCATGATCTCGCGGTTAGGCTCGATGGCGGGGATCATATCGGCGAAAGCGCGCAGGCAGCCCTTCAGGGTGTCGGCGGCATCGAACAGGGGCTCTTTATCTTCCTGATTATCTTTGTTGTAGGCCAGTGGCTGCGACTTCATCAATGTTAGCAGGGCAATCAGGTGGCCATTAACGCGACCGGTTTTACCACGCACCAGCTCGGGCACGTCCGGGTTTTTTTTCTGCGGCATAATGGAGCTGCCGGTGCAAAAGCGGTCCGGTAAGTTGATGAACTGGAATTGCGCCGATGTCCACAGCACCAGCTCTTCGCTCATCCGCGACAGATGTGTCATGCACAGTGCCGCCAGAGCACAAAACTCAATGGCGAAATCACGGTCGCTAACGGCATCCAGCGAGTTGTAGCAGACTTCATCAAAGCCGAGCAGCTCACGGGTGCGCTCACGGTTGATCGGATAAGTGGTGCCCGCCAGTGCGGC
>PGZG01000148.1 GCA_002840115.1 Gammaproteobacteria bacterium HGW-Gammaproteobacteria-14
CACCAATATGGGCCTGCGTTTTAGTGCTCGCGCCGTGGTGCTCACCGCCGGTACTTTTCTGGGCGGTCGTATTCATATCGGCATGGATAACCACAGCGGTGGCCGTGCCGGTGATCCGCCGTCCATTGCATTGGCGAGCCGACTGCGGGAACTGCCGCTGCGTGTTGAGCGTTTGAAAACCGGCACACCGCCGCGCATTGACGGCAAGTCGGTGGATTTTTCGGTAATGGAGAAGCAGTGGGGTGACACGCCGATCCCGGTGATGAGCTATATCGGCAGCGCCGACGAACATCCCGAGCAGACCTGCTGCTATATCACCCATACTAACGAGCGCACCCACGACATTATCCGTTCCGGGTTTGATCGCTCGCCCATGTTTACCGGTGTTATCGAAGGCACCGGGCCGCGTTATTGCCCGAGTATTGAAGACAAGGTTAATCGCTACGCCGACAAGAACAGCCACCAGATTTTTGTCGAGCCGGAAGGTCTGACCACCCACGAGCTTTACCCGAACGGCATCTCCACCTCGTTGCCGTTTGATATTCAGCTGGCCGCCGTGCGCTCCATTCGCGGTTTTGAAAACGCCCACATCACCCGGCCCGGCTACGCGATTGAATACGACTATTTCAATCCGCAGGATCTCAAGCACTCGCTGGAAACCAAACACGTGCCCGGTCTGTTTTTTGCCGGCCAGATTAATGGCACCACCGGTTACGAAGAAGCCGGTGCCCAGGGTTTGCTGGCGGGCATCAATGCCGCGCTGTTGGCAAGTGATCGCGAACCCTGGAGCCCGCGCCGCGAAGAGGCCTACATTGGCGTGTTGGTGGATGATCTGATCACGCTGGGCACCAAAGAGCCCTACCGCATGTTCACCAGCCGCGCTGAATACCGCTTGCTGCTGCGTGAAGATAACGCCGACCTGCGCTTGACCGAAAAAGGCCGCGAGCTCGGCCTGGTGGATGATCAGCGCTGGGCGGTATTTTGCGCCAAGCGCGAAGGCATGGAGCGCGAACAAACGCGCCTGAAAACCAGCTGGATCCAGCCCGGCACCGACAAGGCGGAAAAGATTAACGCCCTGCTCGACAAACCAATCAGCCACGAATACAGCCTGCTGGATTTGCTACGTCGCCCGGAAGTGGAATATTTGCCGCTGATGCAGGCCGCCGGTTTTGAAGCAGAAGCTCCGGCGGTGGCGGAGCAGGTGGAAATTCTGGCCAAGTACGCGGGCTATATTGATCGTCAGGCCGACGAAGTGGAGAAGCTGCGCGCCAGTGAAAATACCGCGCTGCCGGAGGATTTCGACTATGCCGTTGTCAGCGGTCTGTCCAACGAACTGCGTCAGAAACTCAGTGAGATTCGGCCGCAGACCCTCGGACAAGCCAGCCGCATTGCCGGTATGACCCCGGCGGCAATTTCGCTATTGCGTATTTACCTGAAAAAAATCAGCAGCGGCCGTCGGATCAAGGCATGAACCATCACGACCTCCTCGCCGACGGCCTGCAAGCCCTCGGCATTGATCTTTCGTCGGCCCAGCAAGCGCGGCTACTGGATTATGTGAACCTGCTGCACAAATGGAACGCGGCCTATAATTTAACCGCCGTGCGTGATCCGGCGGACATGGTGGTACGGCATTTGCTTGATTCCCTCAGCGTGCTGCCGCATGTGCAAGCCACTGAAATTATTGATGTCGGCACCGGTGCAGGCATTCCCGGCATTCCGCTGGCGCTGGCCCTGCCTGACTTGCAGGTGACATTGCTTGACAGCAACGGCAAGAAAACCCGGTTTGCCAAACAGGCGGCACTGGAGCTGGGGCTGGACCACGTCAAGGTTGTGCAGGCCCGTGCGGAGCAGTACCGTAACGTCTCGCCGCAGGTGATTAGTCGCGCCTTTGCCTCGTTGCCGGACATGCTGGATGTGGCTGGTCATCTGCTAGCCCCCGGTGGCCGCATGTTGGCCATGAAAGCGGTGCTGACCGATATTGAAATGGCCGGTGTTCAGGCGCCCTGGCAAGTGCAACGAATATCGTTGACCGTGCCGGGCCTCGACGAACGCCGACAACTGATTGTTTTGACCCGCGACTAACCGCGAATAGCAAGGAGATGATGTTGTGACCACTGTATTCGCAGTCGCTAACCAGAAAGGCGGAGTGGGCAAAACCACATCCAGCGTCAATCTGGCTGCCTCCCTGGCCGCCACCCGCAAGCGCGTATTGCTGATCGACAGCGACCCGCAGGGTAACGCCACCTCCGGCTCCGGGGTGGATAAGCACGGGGTCGAAAACACCATCTATGACGTACTGGTGGACGAGGTGCAGATTGAAGCCGCCATCGTCAAAACACCGGAAGCCAGCGGCTTTGACCTGATCGTGGCCAATGAAGATCTGACCGCTGCCGAAGTGCAGCTGCTGGATATGAAAATGAAAGAATTCCGCCTGCGCAACGCGCTGGCGCGTATCAAGAATCGCTATGACTACATCCTGATCGACTGCCCGCCCTCCCTGAACATGCTGACAGTGAATGCCCTGACCGCGGCGGACTCGGTAATTGTGCCGTTGCAGTGCGAATACTATGCACTGGAAGGTTTGACGGCCCTGCTCAATACCATTGAAAAAATTCGCTCCGTGCTCAACCCCAAACTGCATATTGGCGGCATCCTGCGCACCATGTACGACCCGCGTAATAGCTTGTCCAACGATGTTTCCAATCAGCTGATCACGCATTTTGGTGACAAGGTTTATCGAACCATTATTCCGCGCAACGTGCGCCTGGCGGAAGCCCCAAGCCACGGTGCACCGGTTATTACCTATGATGCCAAATCGCGTGGCGCGATCAGCTATCTCGCTCTTGCCGGTGAGATTCTGCGTCGTGAACAAGCCCTGCAAAAGCAGGAACTCCAGGCTGAATCGTAAAAGCACCCGCTTGACGAATTTTTTGTAGGAGCGGCGTTAGCCGCGAAAAGCTTCCGAGGAATACAGAACATGGCAGTGAAAAAGAAACGGGGATTAAGCAAAGGATTGGACGCCCTTCTTGGTAGCGCCATGCCGCCCCGCGAAGAAGTCAGCCTGGAAGATAACGGCAGCGAAGCCTCCCTGCCCAGCGGCCCGGGCCGCGATGGCGAGCTGCGCCGTTTGCCGGTGGACCTGTTGCAGCGGGGTCGTTACCAGCCGCGCCGAGACATGTCCCCGGAAGCCCTGGAAGAGCTGGCGGAATCCATCAAAGCCCAAGGCGTTATGCAGCCTATTGTGGTGCGCCCGATCAGCGACACCCGCTATGAAATTATTGCCGGTGAACGCCGCTGGCGCGCCGCACAAATGGCTGGCCTGGACACTATCCCGGCCGTCATCCGCGAAGTCACGGATGAAGCCGCCATCGCTATGGCGCTCATTGAAAACATCCAGCGCGAAGACCTGAACCCCATGGAAGAGGCGTTTGCGCTGGCACGCCTGAAAGACGAATTTGAACTCACCCACCAGCAGGTGGCCGATGCCGTTGGTAAATCCCGCGCCATGGTCACCAACCTGCTGCGTTTGATCTCCCTCGAAGAAGAAGTGAAAAAACTGCTCGAACATGGCGACCTGGAAATGGGCCATGCCCGAGCCCTGCTGGCACTGTCCGGCGACAACCAGATCGCCGCCGCTCGCACCGTAGTAGCAAAAGGCTTATCCGTTCGACAAACCGAAGCGCTGGTGCGTGACTACGAAAAAGAAAGACCGGTAGTAAAAGAAGTGGTGCGCGAAGACCCGAACGTTCGTCAACTACTCAGCGACCTGTCCGACCGCCTCGGCGCGCCAGTACAACTGCGGCAAGAAAAAGGCGGCAAAGGCAAACTGGTTATCAGCTACAACAGCCTCGACGAACTCGACGGCATCCTCGGCCACATCAAGTAATCACCGCCCAGCCCGGTCCACCGGGCTGATCACCCCCAAGCCGCCACGATTCAGCACATGCAGATAACGCTGCGTAGTGCTAACGTCGGCATGGCCGAGCAGTTCCTGCACCGTGCGCGGCAGCATGGTGATTCGATCCTTGCTTCCTTTCCCCTCGCGAACAATGATCTGGCCCTGGCCGAAATCAATATCTTTAATGCGCAGGCGTAACACCTCGGATACTCGCAAGCCGGATCCATACATGATCTCTGCCATCAGTCGCCACGGATCATGCAATTGCTCAAAAATAGCCCGCGCCTCAGCATCAGTGAACACCACGGGAACACGGGGCTTGCGACGGGCGGGGCGAAAAGAAAGATCAGGAAAATCCACACGCAGATACTTGCGATAGAAGCAGTTAAGAGCATTCAGAGCCACTTTCTGGGTGCCAACACTGCAAAAGCGATCCACTGAAAGGTGTGTTAAAAAAGCTTCAATTTCCGGCGCCCCCATTTCCTTGGGGTGCCGGAGCTTGTGGAAGCGGATGTAAGCCACCAGCCAGTGAAGGTAGGTTTGCTCGGTCTTGTAGCGGTAATTATTCTGCCGCAGCCAGAGGCGGAACTGATCCGTGAGCCTGGTGGGCTGGGACTTCACGGGAATCGGTATATCATCCATGGCAGGCCTTCTCTGCGAGTGGGGTTAGCCAGAATGCCCCGACAATCCACCGAAAACACCGGCCAACGGCTTAATTCACTGTGCGCGAATGCGGATGAATGTAGTGCTTTG
>PGZG01000149.1 GCA_002840115.1 Gammaproteobacteria bacterium HGW-Gammaproteobacteria-14
GGCAGCGCTCTGGTTCAGCAAATAGCTGAGAATGCGGCTGAGCCAGCGGTGATTCCGGAAAAAGTGGCGGCGATCCTGCGCGCCATGCGCGCAGCGATGGATCAGGGCTGATGGCTTCGAAGCGAAGCGGCCCCTAAGTGGAGTGGTTTGCACATGAGCGGTGGTAACTGGTTAGAGAAAATTCTGCCGTCGGTGCGGAAAACGGATAACGATAGCCGACGGGCGAATGTGCCGGAGGGTTTGTGGCGCAAGTGCCCTCGTTGCGACAGTGTTATTTACCGCCCGGAGCTTGAACGTAATCTTGATGTTTGTCCGAAATGCCAACATCACCTGCGAATTGGCGCTCGTGCACGTTTGGAAATTTTTCTAGATGAGGGGCCGCAAAGCGAAATTGGTGCCGATATCGAGCCCGTAGATCGGCTGAAGTTTAAAGACTCCAAAAAATATAAAGATCGTCTCGTGGCGGCGCAGAAGGCAACCGGCGAGAAAGACGCACTGGTGGTTCTCAGAGGCAAGGTTAATGGTATGCCGATTGTGGCAGCGGCCTTTGAGTTCAACTTTATGGGCGGGTCCATGGGCTCAGTGGTTGGCGAGCGTTTTCTTAGAGCAGTAGACCTGTGTCTTGAGCATCGGTTGCCATTTGTTTGTTTTGCCGCCAGTGGTGGCGCGAGGATGCAGGAAGCATTGTTTTCGCTGATGCAAATGGCTCGTACTAGCGCCGCGCTGCAGCGTATGCGTGATGCGGGGCTGCCGTTTATCTCGGTGCTAACGGATCCGGTATATGGCGGTGTCTCTGCATCTCTGGCCATGCTCGGAGATATTAATGTGGCGGAGCCGGGAGCTCTGATCGGTTTTGCCGGCCCGCGTGTTATTGAGCAAACCGTACGGCAGAAATTGCCAGAAGGTTTTCAGCGTAGTGAATTCCTGCTGGATCATGGCGCCATTGATATGATCGTTCATCGTAGCGATATGAAAGACACGCTGCATCGTCTTTGCGCCAATATGATGCATGCTCCATTGCCTGTTTCTGCCGCCAGTGACGCTGGATGACTGGCTTGCTCGTATTGAGCAATTGCACCCTGAGGAAATAGAGCTCGGACTTGATCGTTTGAGAGTGGTTGCTGAGCGCTTGTCGCTACTCCACTTTGCTTGTCCGGTGATTACCGTTGGTGGTACTAATGGCAAGGGTTCCACGGTTCAGCTGATGGAGCGCCTCGCTCGTGCGGCGGGATACTCCACAGCCCTGTATACATCCCCTCATATTCTTCGTTTTAACGAACGCGTGCGCCTTAATGGCGAGCCAGCAGGCGATGTCTCCCTGTGCGCCGCTTTTCAGGCTGTTGAGGCTGCCCGTGGCGGTGTGGCGCTGACCTACTTCGAGTTTTCTACGCTGGCTGCCTGGTGGTTGTTTCAGTCCTGCTCTCCTGATTTGTTGATTCAGGAAGTGGGCCTTGGTGGTCGGCTTGATGCTGTGAACTTGCTCGATGCCGATGTTTCGGTGATTACTTCTGTGGGGCTGGATCATCAGGATTGGCTTGGCGACACTCGTGAACAGATTGCCAGAGAAAAAGCCGGCATTCTGCGGGCCGGACGCCCGCTGCTTTATGGCGAAGAGGACATGCCATCAACAATAGCGCTCTGTGCCGCTGATGGTGGCGCCCACTTGCTGCGAGCGGGAGAGGTGTTTGGTGTTCAGGGGCAGAGGTTGTATTGGCAGCAAGATAATGCCAGGCGCACTCTTGAGCTGAACGAGGCGGTGCCGTTGGGGTCAGATAATCTTGCCAGTGCGGTGCAGGCGTTGGCGCTGGTGGGCAGGCTGCCGGAGACGGATATTGGCACAGTGGCTATGGCCACATCGTTGCCGGGTCGGTGTCAGCACGTTGTTATCCAGGGCGTGCACTGGTATCTGGATGTTGGCCATAACCGCGAGGCGCTGCGGCGTTTTCATGAGCGTTTGCCGAGGCCCCTTGGGAGGCAGTTGTTGCTTTGCGGCATGTTGGCCGATAAGCCCGCTGAGGCGCTGGAGGTGTTCCGGCCTTCTGTGGATCACTGGTATTTTGCCGGGCTTGGCGGCCATCGCGGCCGTACGGCGGAGCAGCTGCGCAGTGCGTTGCCGTCTTTGTCGCTATTGTCGTCGCAATGGAGCGAGTATCAGGATGTGGCCACCGCTACGGACGCTCTGCTTGCGGAGGCTCAGAAGGGTGATCAGGTGGTCGTTTGCGGTTCATTTCATACGGTGGCCGAAGCAATGTCCGTATTAGGTCTGGGACTGGAGTAATTATGGCGGCGAACCCGGCATTCCGGCAGCGCGTTGTTGGCATGATCCTGATTGTATTAATGGCGGCTATTGTTGCGCCATTGGTGCTGCGTGGCCCAGAGGAGGTGCGACTGGCGTTGGATCTGGAGCTGCCGCCGGAGCCTTCTCCTGCGGTGATGCGTAATGATCCCCTATTGGTTCCATCGCAGATTGAGAAGGCGGCCCGGGATATCGACAAGGCAATGAATCAGGTCAGCCAGCTGTCTCCGGAGAGCACAGGAGATCCTTATATTCCCGTAACGGAAGAGACTATTCCTCAGGGGTGGTCCGTTCAGTTGGCGAGTCTGGCGAATCAGGCAAATGCCACGGAAATGGCGGCTACACTCCGAGAAGCGGGCTATCGCAGTCATATACGGGCGGTGGGACAGGGCGTAGACCGCCGTTACCGCGTCTTTGCCGGCCCTGAGTTGGAGCGAGAGAGGGCAATGCAGCTGCGGAGCAGGCTGCTGGAAGACCCGCGCTTTGGCAGCGAGGGTTTGGTGGTGCCTTTCACACCATAAACGTTAGGCCATAAACGCCTTGGCCGTGGGCATCATCGGCTTGCTCTGCTACCATGTCGCCCTCACCGGGTGCCTGTTGCGACGATGAATTTTGCCGACGCCATTATCTTGATCGTCATCGCCGTTTCGGCTCTGCTTAGCCTGCGCCGGGGCTTTACCCGCGAGGCTTTTTCCCTGATCACCTGGGTGGCCGCGTTTGTGGTTGCCCGCCTCTTTGGGCCTGCTTTGGAGGTGCTGTTGGCTTCCTCCGTAGAAACCCCCAGTGCCCGTACAGCGCTTGCCTTCGGGCTATTATTTGCAGCGACACTGATTGTTGGGGCGATGATTAATCATTTGCTTGGCGAGCTAGTTCGTGTGACCGGGCTCTCATCGACGGACCGGCTATTCGGTATGGTATTTGGCGCAGTGCGCGGTGTTCTGGTGGTGGTGGTATTGGTCGCGCTGGGTGGGCATATGTTTTCCGGGGATGACTGGTGGCAGGAGTCTGTTCTGGTGCCGCAGTTTTCCCTGTTAGAGGATTGGAGCCGGGTGGTGGCAGCTGAGTTTGTCGCCTTTATTGTTGATGTTGGATCAGATTAGGGGCTGTTAAATGTGCGGAATTGTGGGAATTGTGGGGCATTCCTATGTGAATCAGGCCATCTATGATGCGCTGACCGTGCTACAGCACCGTGGACAGGATGCCGCAGGCATTGTGACTTGCGATGGTGATCGGCTGTTTCTGCGCAAAGACAATGGCATGGTGCGAGATGTGTTCCGTAGTCGCCATATGCGTCGCCTGGTGGGCAATATGGGTATTGGCCATGTGCGTTACCCCACTGCGGGCACTGCCAGCTCAGCGGAGGCGCAACCGTTTTACGTGAATTCGCCCTACGGCATTACGTTGGCGCATAACGGCAACCTGACTAACGCCGGAGCGCTTGCCGAAGATATTTTTCGTGCGGATTTGCGCCATATCAATACCTCCTCCGATTCCGAGGTGTTGCTGAATGTTTTTGCCCATGAGCTGCAGCGCCTTGGCAAGCTGGTGCCGCAGCCGGATGATATTTTTGAGGCGGTGGCCCAGGTGCACAAGCGGGTAGAGGGCGCCTATGCGGTGATTGCCATGATTACCGGTTATGGCATTTTGGCGTTCCGCGACCCCCACGGAATTCGTCCGGTTTGTTACGGCAAGCGGGATACGGAAAACGGCCCGGAGTACATGATTGCTTCCGAGAGCGTCGCATTGTCTGGATTGGGTTTTCAGCTCCAGCGTGACTTGGCGCCCGGAGAGGCTATTTATATCAGTGCTGACGGTGAGGTCTATACTCGTCAGTGTGCGGAAGCGCCGGTGCTGCAGCCTTGTATTTTTGAGCATGTTTACCTGGCACGCCCGGACTCCATTATCGATGGCATTTCTGTTTATAAAGCCCGTTTGAGGATGGGTGAAAAACTGGCGGAGAAAATTCTGTCGGAATGGCCGGACCATGATATTGATGTGGTTATTCCGATACCGGACACCAGTCGAACGGCTGCATTGCAGATGGCGAATATGCTCGATGTGAAATATCGGGAAGGTTTTATTAAGAACCGCTATATCGGCCGCACTTTTATTATGCCAGGGCAGCAGCAGCGTAAAAAATCCGTGCGCCAGAAGCTCAATGCCATTGAGCTGGAATTTAGTGGTAAAAATGTAATGCTGGTGGATGACTCTATTGTTCGCGGTACCACTTGCAATGAAATTATCCAGATGGCGCGGGAGGCGGGTGCTAATAAGGTGTATTTTGCCTCTGCGGCACCGGCGGTTATT
>PGZG01000150.1 GCA_002840115.1 Gammaproteobacteria bacterium HGW-Gammaproteobacteria-14
CCATCGATTGGCGTCGGAATACGATATTGTTATCGAGCAGTTCCGGCCGGGGGTAATGAGCAAGCTGGGGGTAGGCTATGAGCAGCTACGGGCAATTAACCCCCGAATTATTTATTGCTCAATCACTGGTTACGGGCAGGACGGCCCTTATCGGGATCGAGCGGGCCATGACATGAACTATTTGTCGATTGCCGGAATGACTGGTTATAACGGCCGTCGTAGCTCTGGCCCGGCGCCAATGGCATTCCAGGTGGCGGACGTGGCCGGAGGCTCCTGCCATGCGGTGATGGCTATTTTGGCCGCAGTGATTGAGCGTCAGCAAAGTGGTGAAGGCCAGTACATCGATATATCCATGACGGATGCTGCGTTCAGCCTGCATGCCCTGACGGCACCGGGAGCCCTGATTGGCGGAGAAGACCCGGAGCTTGAGCGGACCCAGCTTAATGGTGGTTCATTCTACGACTGTTATGAAACCGCAGATGGCCGCTGGTTTTCAGTGGGTGGCATTGAGCCCCAGTTCTTCAGTCAGTTCTGTCATGCCATTGGCCGGCCGGATCTGGCCGGCAGAGGGTTAGCGATGGTGCCGGATATTGTGGCGGAGGTGAAAGCCGGTATCGCGGAGGCTATGAAGCAGAAGACCTTTGCCGAATGGCAGGATATTTTTGCCCGCATTGATTCCTGTACCGAGCCGGTTTTGTCGTTCAGTGAGGCGTGCCAGCATCCGCAGATTCAGGCGCGTCAGATGCTGGTTGAAGTGCCAACTCCGGGAGGCGCCGTGCAGCGCCAGGTGGCCTCGCCCTTCAAGTTTTCTCGCACCGCGCCGGAGTACCGCTTCAGCGGTACACGGTTGGGATCCCATAGTGAGGAAGTTTTGCAAGAAAACGGGTTTTCCGAGGATCAAATTTCGGCGTTAAAAAAATCCGGAGCCGTAGCTTAACGGGGCGTCACTGGTTATTCTGCCGGGATGAGACGGATTTTCGCGATCACCCGGCGGTTGATCAGCAGTTTGCTGCTGGGCTTTGCCGTCTCCGCTTTTTCAGGGTGGGCGGCTGACTCAGAGCTTTTCCAGGAAGGGCCTCAAGTGCAACAAGAGCCCTCAACCTCAGATCCCCTCATCGTAACCCCCGCAAACAGTTCTGCCGAATCGTTGCCTGTGTATGGTAATGCGGCTTCTCCCTGTCTTGTTGATCGGCACGACGCTGATAATGGCAATGGTCGTATTGACCGTACCCATGATGCTCTCTCCCGTAGTGTGTGCTGGCCGAGCAAATGGTTTGATCGTTTTTTCGCCAATCCGGATGATGTTGCCGATGAGCCGGTGGGCACTTTGCTGCGGGTTATCTATGGAGCACGCTTCCAGGAGGATGGAGAAACCGGTAATGAGGCACGGGTTCGTGCCAGTGTGGATATGCCCAATATGGAGCGTCGCTTAAGTCTGGTCTTGCGGAATAACGATGATATTGATGGTGATCTATCGTCAAGCAGCTCAAATCGTCCCGGTAATGTCGGTGAAAATGAAGACAATACTTTTCGGGCGGCCTTACGCTGGGCGTTGCAGGAACGGGAACGCCATAATGTTGATATCGAGTTAGGGCTGCGCTCGGAACTAAAGACTTTTGTTCGTGGCCGCTATCGCTGGCGTACACCGATATACAATAGTCAGTGGTTATTTCGTTTTACTGAAAGTATTTACTGGAAAGATCTGATCGGCTTTGGCACGGAAACACGCCTTGAGTTTGATCGGCCGCTGGGTTCGCGTACTTTGTTGCGATTAACCTCTGAAGGGGAGCGCAGTGAAGAATTGGTCGAGCTTGGTCTGGGTTGGGATCTGGATCAGAGCGTCACCCTTTACCATCGTTTAAACCAGAGATCGGCAATTCAGTTTACTGTGGGCGCGCAGGGCTTTACCGACCCCACTGCGCAAGTTGAAGAGTGGCGAACCAGTATCCGTTTTCGCCGCAATATCTGGCGCCCCTGGCTATATTATGAAGTGGAGCCCTTTGTGGTCTGGCCCCGGCTGGAGAACTATAAGGATACCGCCGGTATTGTGCTGCGCCTGGAAACCCAGTTCGGTTTGTATTCGGCCACCCCGGAGTAACTCACGCCCCTCCATAGAGGCTTCAAGGCGTTACTCAGGGGTGCCTTAAGCTCTCGAAACTCAGCTCCAGCTGCTGCGATTGCGACTGGAATTAGATTTCAGAATCCAGCCGAGCAGGCCGCCACCCAGTAGAATCAAAGCGCCAATCATCCATTTGCTGGACGTATTGTCCGACCGCAGCAATGCGTTTTCCGCCTGCACGGTGTCAAGACGGGTGCGCAAGGTGCTGAGCTCCTCGTTGAGTTCCCGGTTTGCCCGATCCAGACGGATGGGGTCGGCTGCGACTTCTTCCAGTCGAGAAACTTCCGATGATTGTGTGGCAAGGTCGCCGCTCAGCTTACGTGCTTCGGCACTCAGTTGATTGCGTTCGGCAGTTAACGTGGTGACTTGCTGACGGGCTTCTGTGAGTTGTTGGCGCACCTGTTCATGTTGACGTTGTAATTGCTCCAGCCTGATGGCAGCGGGCGGTGTCCGTAGCAGGTATTGTGCGGAGACAAAGCCCTCAATGTCGCCAATCCGAATTTGTGCCCATTCGGCTCCTTCTTCAAACTCAATAATTTCCACTGCGGTGCCGGTCCGTAAACCTCGATGCAGGATTCTAAAGCCGGAGCCAGCGCCGGCACGCACGGGAACAAACACCGTATCACCGATCCAGCCCTGTTGTGCCGCTACCGGCATGGCGCTGAAAGAAAACAATGTGAGGGCGCCAATGGCAATACAGGTCGATAGAAAACGTGTGGATAAAAAACACATGGTAAGGCTCCTTGAGATTGGCGATGTTGGTGCGCTGCGCAGTGTAATGACAGTGGCGATAGAAAAGTGTGCCCCGCATCACCGCTATGAGGATCAAAATACCCGTTTGAACGGTTTTACGATGACCTGAGCGTAAACACCGGCGGCAAGATAGGGATCGTCATTGGCCCACGCCTGCGCTTCCGACAGCGAGTCGAACTCTGCCAATACCAGCGAACCAGTGAAGCCTGCATCCCCAGGTGTTTCGCTGTCGATTGCCGGGTGGGGGCCAGCCAGCACCAGGCGGTTGTTGCCTCGTAGTGACTCCAGTCTGGCGAGGTGGGCTGGCCGTGCCGCCAGCCGTTGATTCAGGCTGCCCGGGTGGTCTTCACTGATGATCGCGTACAGCATCGGTTTTATCATCCAGAGGTTCAGAGGGAGGAGTGGGCTTATTGTGAGTTGAAGGCTGCCCGGCTGAGTTGTCTTGAGCGGTCTTGTCCTGAAACAGCCGAGCGCGTTGCTCTTCTGGCATGCAGTGATAGATATAGCCGAACATGCCGCCATAAAAAAAGATGCTGATAATCGAAAAGCCGATGGCTTTAAACAGCACCCAGAAGTCGGTGCTGAAACTGTAAGCAACGTACAGGTTCAGCAATGCAACAAAGGCAAAGTAGCCGACAAAACAAATATTGATAATCCGCCATTGCACGGCCAGCAGGGTAATGGGGCCGCCCGTGGCCTTGACCATCAAGGCTTCCAGCAAACGTTGAATCAGGTTGCGTTTAAGGAAGTGTCCACCGAACAGGATGATGGAGAACAATAGATTGATGATGCTCGGACGCCACTTGATAAAGGTGTCGTCGCGTAGCAGCAGGGTGAGGCCGCCAAACACCAGGGTGATCAGGAATACCGCCCAATGCATCTTTTCCAGCTTGCGCCAGATCAGCCACCCCAGGGTGACTTGCAGGGTGCAGGCGATTAGGATGCCCCAGGTTGCTATATAGATGTCCCGGCCGCTGGCGAAGTAAAGGCCAAAAAAGGCGATCACGGGTAAATAGTCGAATAGCTGCTTCATTGAGTGGGTTCCAGCCAAGCGCGAGCGTGGATGGTACCTGTAGCTCCCGCCGGAAGGAACCGCCGGGTCAGAGGAAGGAGCCCCGCTGATTCATTGATTTATTGGAGACGAGACATTAGCCAGCCCCGGTTCGACTTTCATTGCCACAGCTTGGCCTCCGATGGCGCCTTGACGCCGACGGCCTTGCTGGCCCGTGCCGCTGCTGCCGAGGTGGACTGTTTGGCCCTGACCGACCATGACACGCTGGCGGGGCAGGCGGAGGCGCGCGTTGCAGCGCAACAGCAGGGCGTTACCCTGATATCCGGTATTGAGTTGTCTGTCTGTTGGGATAGCCGTGAGTTACATATGGTAGGGCTGGCTTTTGATCCGGAGCACCCGGCCATGGTGTCTCTGGTGGAAGCCCAGCAGCAGGCCCGTACAGTGCGTGCCCAGCGTATTGGCGCCAAGCTGGATCGGGCGGCCACGCTGGTAGACAGCTATGAACGTGCCGTGGACTTGTCTGGGCAACAGGCGCCGGGACGTCCCTGGTTCGCCAAAATGCTGTTGGCGGCGGGCCGGGTGCGCGATGAGCAGCATGCCTTTAACCGTTATCTCAAGCCCGGTCAGTCCTGTTTCGTTGCCACCCCCTGGGCTTCTCTGGAAGAGGCCGCGCAGGCGGTGCGGGCGGTGCTGGGCATCGACACCGAGATGAAG
>PGZG01000151.1 GCA_002840115.1 Gammaproteobacteria bacterium HGW-Gammaproteobacteria-14
CCAACGTCACCCCAGCACATCTCCTCCATGCCAACAATGCCGGTCAGATTGGCGCCGTTCTTGATGCTGTCGTCGGCGCTTTGTTCTTTGTCTTTCCCCTTGCTCTGGCTAGGTCGCACGGCAGCGATCATCTGCGCCACTGGACGCAATTCTTCCGGGGTGTCGCAGTGTTCAATCTTGTCGTATTTGCGCGAGATCGGACGAAACACGCTGCTCGCCAGCTGGTGCGACATTTGCTGAACCATCAGCATTTTCTTAGGCAGTTCGAGATTAATCATGTCTGTGTCTCCTGAAAGGGCAACGGATGCCCCTTACACCATTAGAGCGCCTTCCAGCACGCCGACAGCCCGCAGATTGCGGTACCACATTTCCAGCGGGTAATCGCGGATAAAGCCGGCGCCGCCGAACAACTGAATACCATTGGTGCCGATCTCCATGGCCTTGTCAGCGCACAGCACTCGCGCCAGATAGGCCTCGCGATGAAATGGTAACCCTTGTTGGGCACGGCTTGCGGCACGCCATACCAGCAGGCGCATGGCTTCAAGCTCAATCCCGATATTGGCGACCATAAAGGCCACCGACTGACGCCAGGCAATCGGTTCACCGAAAGCTTTCCGCTCGTTCACATAAGGAACGCTGAAATCCAGCACCGCCTGACAGCAGCCCACAGCCAGCGCCGCCACGCCAAGGCGGGACAGGTCGACCAACCGCTCAAGATCAAAGTTTTCCAGACGATTCAGGGCCGGCACCCGCACCCCGTCAAAATTCACGGTCATGGTGGTCAGTGAGCGCAGCCCCATATATTCAGCGGTTTGCGCAGAGACCCCTGCGGCGCCCTTCTCCACGACAAAAGCAGCAGGGCCTGCACCTTCCAGGTCGGCAATTACCAGCAACAATTCCGCCTCAATACCAAACGGTACCAAGCGTTTTTCGCCATGGATAATGTAGCCGTCGCCGTCTGCAACGGCTCTGGTTTCCAGCTGCGAGGGCTCAAAGGTGGCGCGACCCTCCATCAGGGCCACCGCCGCCGGCACAAACTGCTCTGCCGCCAAACGTGGCAGAAATGCCTCTTGCTGGGCCTCGCTACCAAAATCCAGCAGCGCATTGATTACTCCCAGCGGAGCCAGTGCTCCCAGTGCCAGTGAGATATCCCCGTGGCCCATATCTTCGGCGGCCAGCACATTCGACATCGGATCTCGAGGCACACCAGCTCCGCCATAAATTTCAGGGATTGGCAGCAGGGTCAAACCAAGCTCCACCGTGCTGTCATAGAAGCCCGCTGGTGCGGCACCAGCCTCATCGGCGGGTCGTGCCGCCGGGCGAATCTGTTTCTCGGCAAAGCGCTGCAGGCTTTCCCGGGTCATGCGCTGCTCTTCCGTCAGCGACAGGTCAAAAGGCATATCCTGACTCATCGTGGTCCCCGGTGGCATTCCAGTGGGTGGTAGAAACCGATCGTAGAAACCGATCAAACGACCGTTTGAAACCGGATGCTGGCACAGGGATCGACCGCCGACAAGCACCTGTCCGCAATTACCAGCGCAGCCTGTAATACACAGCCTGCCCGCTTTCGCTATACTTGGTCCGGCCCTGCAGGTCGACCCATACAAATAACAATACACAGGCACAGCCGTGGTGTTCCGAATCATTCCCCGCCATGACCCGGTCATGGCATTGCGACTCAATCGCCAACTAATGGCGGTCTACTCCTATTCTCTGGTGTGGGCCGGCATCTTTATGGGGATGCAGCTGGGAATCTTCTCTCCAGACACCCCTCATCTGCTCCTGTTTGGCGCCCTGCTTGCCTTTAATATGCTGGTGTATTTTCTGATCCGCACTGGCGTCTCCACTCTGCTCGACGACCCAAGCATGACCGTCGCACAAATGCTCTCGGCGATCGTGCTGATCACCCTGCTGCTGCATTACGCCGAAGAAATGCGCGGCGCCATGATCTCTATTTACTTTATGGTAATGACATTCGGCGTATTCGCACTGGACCGGCGCAAAATGATCGCCATGAGTGGCATGGTCATGCTTGCATTCAGCGGCCTGATTGTTTACGAAATTATCGCCACACCGGAGAAAGTCATATTCGGGATTGTCTTTGGCCAGTGGTCCATTTTGTTACTGGGGCTTATATGGTTTGTTTTTGTTGGTGGCTACATACACAACCTTCAGCAACGCATTCGAGAACAACGAGAATCCCTTCGCGACAGTCACTCACGACTCGAAGAGACCTATATACAACTTAGCGAAGCCATGGAGCGACTTGCCGAAATCGCTGTCCGCGACTCACTCACCGGGCTTTATAATCGGCGTCACTTTATCGACAGACTGGAAGAAGCCATTGCCTTGGCAGAGCGTTCCGGAGACAGTTTTCATCTGGCACTGATTGATCTCGATCATTTCAAAAAAGTGAATGACAGCCATGGCCATCAGGTCGGCGACAATATCTTGCAACGTTTTGCCAACATCGCGCGGCAAACCCTGAGACGTTCGGATGTACTCGCCCGTTACGGTGGCGAAGAATTTATCGTGCTGTTTCCTGAAGGAGGCGCGGAGGATATTGCCGAAGTGCTGGAGCGCCTGCGAGAAAACTTCAGCACCCTTATCCATGATGATCTAGTTGCCGGGCTTCGAGTTACCCTTTCCGCCGGTCTCGCCAACTGGCGTCCCGGTGATAACGCCGACAATCTGACATTGCGAGCAGATGAAGCGCTCTACACCGCCAAGCACAAAGGCAGAAATCGCCTGGAAGTGGCCTGAGATAGCACCAATCCTCGCACGACTGGGTTATCATCGCCGACCTCATGGCACACCAGACACCCTTCCAGCCACTCTACCTCTCCCGGAGCTCACCATGCATCAGCCCGACAACCCCGCACTCAAGCAGAATTTGCGCGACTGGCTGCAGCAGGCTGGCGATACATGCCTGAGCTGGGTGGAAGTCCATGGATTACTGACCGCACTGGCCTGCGCCCCACGGCTGCCGGAAAACTGGCAGGAGGCTATTCTCGAAGAGGGTCCGGTTCCTGTGGAAGTCGCCGATGCCCTTGAAAATCTGCGCCAGCGTATTCAGGCCCAACTTAGCGCCGGGGAAGGCATCCAGCTTCCCTGTCGACTGGACCCGGATGAAGATCGCGAAGGGCAGGACTTGGCAAGCTGGTGTATGGGCTTCAGTGCCGGCGTCGGCCTGGATCAGGAGGTATGGGACAATGCCGCCGATGAAGAAACCGTAGCTTCCCTGCTACTCCCTTTCGTACTAATTGCAGGCATTGACGAAGACCCGGAGCTGGACCTGTTATGGCAGGATCAAAAGCTGGTCCGGCAGATGGCCATGGGCATCCCCGATTTGATCGAAGAAATATTTCTGCTGTTCCATGCCCCGGATCTTGGTGACGACAACGATAATAATGAAGAAGATTAACTCTCTTTCACCGCTCTCGGGGCCTCCACCTCAGGCCCCAGCAAGATTGCAATCCAACGTGTTTCGTCATGGCTATCCAGAGCAATCCTTAGAATCATAGTCAGGGGTACCGACAGCACCATCCCCACCGGCCCCAGCACCCAGCCCCAGAACACCAGAGAGACCAGCACAACCAGCGTCGACAGCCCCAAGCTTCGACCCATTAAACGGGGCTCAAGAAAATTGCCGATCACCGTGTTAATAACAATGTAGCCTGCGGCCACTACACTCGCCGTCACACCACCATGCAACACCCAGGCTAGCAAGCAAGCCGGAATTGCCGCCAGAAAAGAGCCGATATTTGGAATGTAGTTAAACAAAAAAGCCAGAGCTCCCCACAACAAGGGATAATCAACATCCAGAGCCCAGAGCCATATCGTCACCAGCAGTCCTGTACCAAGGCTGACCATGGACTTGATCGCCAAATACTGCTTCACCCCTTCGGCAAAACGCTTGAAAGCATCCAGTCCGTGACCTCCATCCTGAGTCGCGGCTAACACCTTGGATGGCATACGGGCCGCCTCCAGCAAAATAAAGGCAACCGCAATCATAATCAGCAGCACATTACCCAGCACCGCACCGAAGCGTCCCATCAACTTCCCAGCCAGACCAATGGCCATGGCCGGATCGAAACGCTCCCGTAACGCACTAATGTCAGTATCCACGCCAATGGCTGCCAACTGGTTCAGCAAGCCGCCAGCTCGCTCTGTCAGTGCCTGCTGATAAACCGGCAACTGGCGCATAAACCCGTTTACCGAAGCACCTAACACCGCCATTGATATCACCACGACCAGCAGCAATCCCAACATTACCAGCAATACAGCCAAGCCTTCAGGCACACGCCGCACTACCAGCCAGTTCATAGCGGGGACACAGACAATACTGATAAAAATAGCCAGCAAAAAAGGCTCGAGTAAATCAGATGCTGCCCGCATGCCCGCCACGACTATCACCAATGCCGCTAGTATGATGGGTGTTGGCCAACGAATAGCCTGAGCCATAAACTTCTCCTTGCCGGATTAAAACGCTGGCCTATGATACGGATTTTCACGCGAGGTACAGCATGCGATTTTT
>PGZG01000152.1 GCA_002840115.1 Gammaproteobacteria bacterium HGW-Gammaproteobacteria-14
TATCGTTGGCCAGTTGGCGCCGTAGTTGCGAAATAACACGACCACAGGCGGGCACATCCCGTGAGCCCCCAAAGATTTCGCTACGGGCTGCTTCCAGTGTTTTCAGAATATGGGTTTTTAACTCCGTCGGCAGCGCGCTGCTTTCCACAAAGCCATGGGCGGAGCGAATATCATCTTTGGCTTCACCGGTGTAATCCTGAGCTAATTCCTCCGCTACGCTGGCGCAATAATCATGCAGGCGGATCAGTGTAATCAATAATTCGTTAGCCGGTGCGGTCATGCTGGAACCTCGTTGATGTGACGATGGCAAGGTAATGGATTAGCCGATAAGTATCAGCAGTTATCGTGCCAATATATTATTTCTCTATGACATAACGCAGGCGATGGCGAAATGATGTTGGTGACTCGCCGGTCCATTTGCTGAATGCGCGGGAGAAATTGGCCGGGTTCTGATAACCCAGACGTGCAGCCACACCCTGTATTGACAGACCGCTATGCTCCAGCAGTTGTTGTGCATCGCGACGACGTGCTTCTTCAAGAATCAATAAAAACGAAGTGCCGTGTCGCTGTAGTTTGCGTTTCAGCGTGCGGCTCGACATACAGAGTTTTGCTGCGACCTGCTCCAAGGTGGGATAGCCATCACCCTGTAGCACTAATTCGGCGCGCACCCGCTGGCTGATATCCGCTTCCTGATCCGCCGCCAGCGCCAACTCCCGTTCACATAATTCAATGGCACCACGGGAGGCCAGCGGGTCTGCCATCACCGGGCGTTGCGACAGATAATGGGCGGGCAGTAATACCTGATTCACAGGTTGTTGAAATCGGGTGGTGGGCAAGCGATCACGCCATTGCCCGTAGTAGTCGGGCTCGGCGCAATCAAAACCGATTTCCAGGCCGGGAATATCCAGCAGATCGCGGCCGAGCAGCACAGCGGTGGCCCGGGCCACGCCCAACAGAATGTTCTCAACAAAAAACTGCCGCATGACCGGAATGGGTTGGCGCTCACGAAGGGTCAGGTAGCTGTAGTGGTTGTCTTCCTGCAACTCAAAGGTAAAGCCGGCCTGGCGTAACCGCGCATAGCGCACCGAAATTTCCTGGGCTTGCCGCAGAGTGGCGGCACTCATGGCGGCGTATCCGAGTACGCCATGCACGGTAGGTCGCATGCGCAGACCGTATTCATAGCCCAGTGCCGGGTCCTGACTAAGCGCCTGAGCACGCATGACCAGTAACGTCCATTGTGCGGGCGACATGCGAGCCTGACTGTCATTAAGCAGCATTGCATTAATCGGTACGCCTTCCAGCAATACCTCGGCACCAATACCCCGTTCCGCCAGAATCTCCAGTAGTAGCTGCAAATAGGCAATGGAAATGCTCGGCTGTCGGGCGCGGTAGGGGTCTTTCATATCGGGCCGCCAATGGGGTGGCCCATAATGATATGCAACTTGTCTCCCCCGCGCATCACCTTGTCGTCCTGCGACCATTACACTGGGCGCTGTCATCTTCTCGACAGTTCGAATTCAGGAGAGGTTATGCAGGGTATCAACCTTGAACAGTCCGTGGTCGCCATTACTGGTGCCGGGCGTGGCATCGGGTTGGCGATTGCCAAACGTTTGGCTGCTGCGGGCGCCCGTATCAGCATTGGTGACATTGATGTGGCACTGGCGCAACAGGCCGCCGCTGCGGTAGATGGTTTTGCTGGCTCTCTGGATGTGCGCAGTCCTGCGTCCATGGCGGCCTGGTTGCAGGCCACGGAAGCGGCGCTCGGGCCGGTGGATGTGATCATTAATAATGCCGGGATTATGCCTGCGGGGGCTTTCCTCGATGAGAGCGATGCCCTCAGTGACACCCAGATCGACATTAATCTGCGCGGTGTTATTCATGGCTGTAAATTAGCGCTGCCGGGCATGGTTGCTCGCGGGCGCGGCCATGTGGTGAATGTGGCCTCCATGGCGGGCCGCCTCGCAGTGCCCGGTTTGGCAGTGTACTGCGCCACCAAATTTGCCGTGGTGGGTCTTACCGAAACCCTGCGCGAAGAATACCGGGACAGTGGCGTTGCTTTTACCACGGTGCTCCCCGCCAAGGTGACCACCGAGCTGGCTTCAGGAACCGACACCGCCGCCCGCGGTGTGCCCACGGTCACACCGGAAGAGGTTGCTGAGGCGGTGTACGATGCGCTGATGGAGCAGTTGCCGGAAGTGACCCTGCCGCGCTACCTGTCCGTGCTTAACCCGCTGCAAAGTGCGGCGCCCCATTGGTTGCTGCGCGGCGTGCGCACCGTCTTCGGTGATCGCCGGGTATTGGAGAAGATGGATGCCCTGGCTCGGGCCAGCTATGACCAGCGCATTGGCGCGCTGACGAAAAAATCCTGAGGAAAGCATCATGGCAAAAAATGCGGTTCTTTCACAAAAAGAGCATTCACCAAAAGCGTCGTCGAAAAAAGCTGCCGATACAATGCGCCCCATAGCAACGGAGGTATTGATTATTGGTGCCGGCATTAGCGGTATTGGTGCCGCCATCCGCCTGCGCGAACAGGGTGAAACGGATTTTATAGTTCTGGAGAAAGCCCAGGCATTGGGTGGCACGTGGCGCGATAACACCTACCCCGGTTGCGCCTGCGATGTGCCCTCTGCGCTTTACTCCTATTCCTTTGCCCAAAACCCCCGCTGGAGCAAGGTCTTCGCCGGGCAGGCGGAAATTCTTGATTACGTGAATGATGTGGCGGCCCGTTTCCAGGTAGAGCCGCATATTCGCTATGGTGAACCCGCCACCAGCACACAATGGGATGAGCGTCGCTGCCGCTGGGTGGTACGAACAGAGCGTGCTGAATACCATGCCCGCGTTATTATTTCCTGCGCCGGTTATTTACACGAACCGCAAATCCCCGATATTCCAGGACTGCCTGAATTTAACGGCAAGATTTTCCATTCTTCCCACTGGGATCACCAACATGATTTACGCGGTGAGCGTGTGGCGGTGATTGGTACTGGCGCCTCGGCTATTCAGTTTGTGCCTCAAATCCAGCCTCAGGTTAAAGAACTGGTGCTGTTTCAGAGAACTCCTCAATGGATTCTGCCAAAACCGAACCAAACCATGGGGGCGACCTCGAAAACATTGCTGGGCCTGCCGTTTGCGATGAGTGCTCTGCGCGGGATGCTGTATTCCGGGCTGGAGGTGTTTGGTGTTGGTTTCCGCCGTCCTGCCTTGCTCAGACAAATCGAAAAAATTGCCCGTGCCCATATTAATCTGAGCGTAAAAGACCCCGCATTACGCGCCAAGCTGACACCGGATTACACCCTGGGCTGCAAGCGGGTATTGCTCTCCAATGATTACTACCCGGCGTTGTGCCAACCGAATGTGGATGTACTGGCCACCGGCGTAAAAGCCGTGCGCGGCAACGTGTTGATCGGCCAGGATGGCAGTGAGCGGGAAGTGGACACCATTATTCTCGGCACCGGTTTTCATGTGTCGGACCCGCCCATCGCTGAACAGGTGCGTGGCACCGATGGCCGCACATTGGCGGAAATCTGGAATGGCAGCCCGCAGGCCTATCGCGGCACCACCATCGCCGGGTTCCCCAACCTGTTTCTGGTGCTGGGCCCGAATCTGGCTATTGGTAACAACTCGGCGTTTATTGTGATTGAGTCACAGCTTAATTACGCCATGGGCGCTATCAAAACCATGCGCGAAAAATCCCTGGTTCGCATTGAGGTCCGCGAAGCCGAGCAACGTCGCTATAACAGCAAGGTGCAAGACGCTCTGCAGGGCACTGTATGGAATACCGGCGGCTGCTCCAGTTATTACATCGATCGTAATGGCAAAAACAGCATTGGTTTCCCCTGGAGTAGCGGCACCATGCAGCGCCTGCTGAAAAACTTTGATGTGGAGAGCTATCAGGTGCAGGCCGTTGATGAGCAGCCGTTTATGATCGAAGAAGCACTATCATCGTAGTGATGGTGATAGTGGCGGTGACAAGGCGCCAGCATGACTTCAATTAAACAGAATTATTTTTACCCGAATTGGCGAAAGGAAAATATTGAATGCCCGCTGTAAAAAGAGCTCTTGTTTTAGGCTGTGGCGCGGTTGCAGGCGCGGCCTGGCAAATCGCCGTGCTCAATGAACTGCAACAGCAACTCCATTGGGATGCCCGTAACAGCGATATTCTGATCGGCACCTCCGCAGGCGCCGTACTGGCAGCCTTGTTGGGAGCCGGTGTCAGTGTTGAGCGCATGCTGACAAGCCAACGTGGAGAGCAAAGCGATTGCCACTGGAACCACGACACCGATACCGGCGACGCAATTCCGCCACTCCCTGCTTTAGGATTGAGTGGCGCCAAACTGTTTGCTCTCGGTGTGCGTGGCCATGTATCTCCGCTCACCGCCATAACCGGCCTGTTACCCAAGGGCCGTACAAACATGCAACCGATGATGGACCTGATCGACACTGTAGTGCCCGCCGGTCAATGGGTACCTCATTCGAGCACCTGGCTGATCGCCGTGGAT
>PGZG01000153.1 GCA_002840115.1 Gammaproteobacteria bacterium HGW-Gammaproteobacteria-14
CCGTACTTCTGTTCCATTTCGCCGATGGCGATCAGGATGGTCAGCAAGCCCTGGCCGGGGAGTAGCAGCATAATCAGCCCGGCGACCAGTAAAATGACAGCAACCACGTTACGGCCAATAAGGATGAGCCAGCCGAGCAGGCTGCGATCCAGTTTGGGGCGTTTGCGGGTGACAAAATAGTCTGCGGGCATGCGCAGAATCAGCCAGGGAATCGCAATGGTTGAGGCAATGCCCATAATCAGGCCAGAAAGCGTGATGACGGGTAGCCAAGGCAGCATCAGTTGATATATCGCATTTAGCCACTGCACGGTACGACGCTGCTCCTGTAATGGTTCCTGTGTCCTCAAAGTGGCTGCCTCGCCTGATTAACCGGCTGGCGTCCACGGCCGATAAGACCGGCACGAGCGTTCAAGTTGTCAATCGGCAGACCGGGGTCTATCGGGTATGATTGCGTCCCGATATTAGTGAGTGCCCGGTGAGCTTAGCATTATGACTGTTTATATTGCCTTTCCTGCATCTGAAAAACTGCATCGCAATACCCTCGCATTTTCCGAGGCGGTGGAGAAACAGCCTGGTGTGATCCACCAGCAGTTGATTGACGAGATCAGCCACGATTTTATTTCCGAGGTTCTGGCGGCGTTTTTTGATGGCCCGGTTCAAAGCCTGAATATGCAGGGCAGCATGGCGAGCGTAATGAACGGGGTGATGACGATCATCGGTAAGGCCTCGCGGGCATTGGTAAACAAGGTTTTCCATAAGGTGTCGGTGGAAGAGCAAGCCATGCTGGTGCGCGAGTTTTTGGCCATGCAGATTATTGCCAATGATGCGCCCCATTGTGGTTTTCCACTGGAGCCATCGGTGGCAAGCCGAGCTGCGACCATGTTCGAGGGTTTTCGGGCCGGGCAGGGAAACGAGGACGAGCTGGTGACTATTATGGGGCTGTACGCCGATGGTGCGATCGAGTACTTCTTTGATCGCACTCTGGGGGCGGTTAAGGTGGGCGCTATTACCCGTGGTTTGGTGGGGGCGGGGCGGGGCACGATCCACAAGGCGGCCCATTCGACGATGCAAAAGAGCTTGCCTGGCTTGCACCCCAAGGTGCGTCAGCCGGTGTTGAACTATTTTGAAAGTATGATGATTGAGGTGTAGTGATATGTCAGGTCGTCAGGGAGCGATGAGTAATCGGCGTAAATTACCGCGCCTGAACACCAGAATGCCGGCCTCGGTGCGGGTGTTATCCGGTTGGTGGCGTCGGGGCCGTGAGCTGAACTGTGAAGTGCTGGATTACAATCGTTTTGGCGCGGGCTTGATGTCACCCCGGCCGCTTTCGGTAGGCGGCCGTCTGTTGGTGGATTTGAATGCCGGTCATTTTGTGTTGCGGCGGCTACCGGCTGAGGTGGCAAGTTGCACCCGTGATGGCCGTCAGTATCGCATCGGCGTGCGCTTTTATCGCAATCTGGGTGAGCTGGTGTCCGGTGGTGAGGGCAGTGCTGCGTTGGTGGTGCTGTCGGGGCTGGAGGAAAGCTTGTCGCAACCGGCGCCGGGCTGATTAAAGCGCGTGATGAATCGAGAACATTAGTGGCACGCTTAGCCAGACACAAAAAGGGCGCCTGATTCAGGCGCCCTTTTTGGTGTTACCAGCCGACACGATTACTTGGCGGCGGCTTTCTTTTTAGCAGGGGCTTTCTTGGCAGCGGCTTTTTTGGCCGGCGCTTTCTTCGCGGCTGCTTTGGCTTTTGGTGCGGCCTTGGCTTTGGCGGGGGCTTTTTTGGCCGCCGCTTTCTTGGCCGGTTTGGCCGCCGGAGTTACCTTGCGTTCGATTTGCTTGGCGCGTTTTTCCAGATCTTTTTCGTACTGGGAGATCCAGCGAGCCAGGCTGTGGGCCTGTTTGGCAGTGGCTTTCAGGACTTTGACTTCAGTTTCCAGCAGCGCCTTGCGGGCTTCGGATTCCTTGGCCTTGGCCATCGCTTCTTCAGCGGCCTTGCGCAGTTTGTCCACTTGCTTGTTAACGGCATCGGATGCCTTATCGCGGTACTGGTTTTGCAGATCTTCCAGTTTGGCGAGGTTCTCTTTCTGTTTGTTCAGCTCTTCACGAACCCGCTCGCGGGCCGCTTCAAGTTGCTTTTCCAGTGCGGCAACCTGCTTTTGACGTTCGTCGTCAAAACGGTTCGCCAGCTTGCGGATCTGGTCCTGCAGTTCGCTTACCTGGTCTTTCATCTTATTTGCGGCCATGGAAGGCTCCCTATGCCTTGGGTTATTGGTGAACTCGCGCTTACTATAGTACAGCGATTGATCAGAGAGAACGGTTGATGTCAGATCGTCTGACGATTTTTTCATCTGATTTGCATTTTGCAGCCGCAGGGCTGCCTTGGCAGGAGTTAACGTAATGCCCGTAACCTTCGACGGCAAATTGGTGGTGGCGATTAGTTCGCGGGCACTGTTCAACCTGGAAGACAGCCATCGCATTTATGAAAGTGAAGGTCTGGCGGCCTATCATGTTTATCAGGTTGCCCATGAGGATGAAGTGCTGGAGCCCGGCGATGCCTTTCCGTTGGTGCGCAAGTTGCTGTCCATCAATCAGCGTTTGCCCGGTGATCCGCGGGTTGAGGTAATTCTTCTGTCGCGTAACAGCTCGGATACCGGGCTGCGCGTGTTTAACTCCATTCAGCATTATGGCTTGCCCATTACCCGAGCAGCCTTTGCGGGTGGCGAGAGTCCTCACCGCTATGTATCGGCGTTTGGTACCCATCTGTTTTTGTCTACGGATCAGCAGGATGTACGGGGCGCGTTGGCTGCCGGTTTTGCCGCGGCGACAATTTTGCCCGGCGGCAAGGCGGCGGAAGGGGAGGAGTTGCGTATAGCCTTTGATGGTGACGCGGTGCTGTTTTCGGATGAGTCCGAGCGTATTTTCCAGCAAGGGGGATTGGGTGCATTTACCGAAAATGAGCAACGTGCGGCGAGGGAACCGCTGAGTGGCGGGCCTTTTAAGGGGTTTTTGGCCGCACTGCACAAGCTGCAAAGTGAGTTTGCCATGGGCGAGTGCCCCATTCGTACGGCACTGGTGACAGCCCGGTCGGCCCCCGCCCATGAGCGGGTGGTGCGCACTTTGCGAGCCTGGGATATCCGTATTGACGAAAGCCTCTTTCTGGGCGGACTGGACAAGGGGGTGTTCCTGAAAGCGTTTGGTGCGGATGTTTTCTTTGATGATCAGGAGGGGCATTGCGAGTCGGCCCGGCAGCATGTGCCGGCGGGGCATGTGCCTCATGGCGTGAGTAACGAGGGGCGATAGCAGTCTGATTCTGAGCCTTTCTTCTATGCTGACAGGGTATAGGAGAGTGTGTTCTTATAACCTCTGTGTGATCGTTGCCGGGTGTCGGCGGCGATCTGAGGCCCCACGGAGGACGCCATGAAGCTGCAGCAGTTGCGCTATATCTGGGAAGTCGCCCGTCATGATTTGAATGTGTCTGCCACTGCGCAGGCGCTGTATACCTCCCAACCTGGCATCAGCAAACAGATCCGCATGCTGGAAGATGAGCTGGGTGTCGAAGTGTTTTCCCGCAGTGGCAAGCATCTCACTCATATTACCCCGGCGGGGCAGGTGATCCTGCGAATCGCCGGTGACATCCTTCAACAGGTGGAATCCATTCGCCGGGTGGCTCATGAGTTTCGGGATGAGAGCCGTGGCGAGTTACGCATTGCAACCACCCATACTCAGGCACGCTATGCGCTGCCGCCGGTGATCAAGGCATTTACCGAACGTTTCCCGGATGTGTCCCTGCAGATGCATCAGGGAACACCGTTGCAGATTGCTGAGATGGCAGCGAAGGGGCAGGTGGATTTTGCCATTGCCACTGAGGCCATGGAGATGTTTTCCGATTTGATCATGATGCCCTGTTATCGCTGGAACCGTACCGTGGTAGTGCCCGAGGGGCATCCGTTGACCAAGGTGAAGCCGTTGACGCTGGAAGCGTTGGCGGAATATCCGCTGGTGACCTATGTATTCGGTTTTACCGGGCGCAGCAAACTGGATGAGGCATTTAATCAGGCCGGTTTATCGCCAAAGGTGGTGTTTACGGCGGCGGATGCGGACGTCATCAAAACCTATGTGCGCCTGGGCATGGGGGTTGGGATTATTGCTCATATGGCGATGGCGCCGGAGCAGGATCGTGGTTTGGTGAATCTGGATGCGGGGCATTTGTTTGAGTCCAGCACGACCCGTATCGGCTTGCGTAAGGGTACGTTCCTGCGCGGCTTTATGTATGAGTTTATGCGTGAGTTTGCGCCGCATTTGAGCCGTGACTTGGTGGACAGTGCGGTGCGTAGCCATTCTCGGGAAGAGCTGGATCATTTGTTTGTTGATATTGAGTTGCCGGTTCGCTAGGGCACCTCTGAATAACTCCTTGGGGTCTCTGGCGTTCAGGCTGGTTCGCAATCAAGGCATGGTTTTGAAGGCATGCGTCCGCCTGTCGAAAAACC
>PGZG01000154.1 GCA_002840115.1 Gammaproteobacteria bacterium HGW-Gammaproteobacteria-14
AAACAGATTTACCCGCCGGCGCCTTTTCCATTCTTCCCTGCCATCGCGATGGTGCCGATCTTTTCACCGAAGACGACCGCCTGAAACTGCTCAGCTTTACCGGATCCCCCTCTGTAGGCTGGGATCTCAAGGCCCGAGCAGGAAAAAAGAAAGTGGTACTCGAACTCGGCGGCAACGCTGCTTGCGTCGTTGACGAAGGTAGTGACCTGGATGATGTGGTTAACCGGATTGTGTTTGGTGCCTTTTACCAGAGCGGCCAGAGCTGCATTGGTGTACAACGCATTTATGGACATGCCAGCCTTTATCAGGAACTGAAAAATCGTTTAGTAGAAAAAACCCGCGCTCTGAAAATGGGCGACCCCAAACACGAAGATACCTTTATCGGGCCCATTATTTCCGAAGGCGAAGCACGCCGACTGGACAACTGGATTCAGGAAGCCGTGGGCGCAGGCGCCACGCTGCTGTGCGGCGGCAAACGCGAAGGTGCCATGCTCGAGGCAACGTTGCTGGAAAACACACCCCACCACTGCGCACTCGTGGCCGAAGAAGCCTTTGGCCCAGTGGCTGTCATGGAGCCCTTTGATAATTTCGATGAGGTTCTAGAACGGGTTAACAACAGTGTCTTCGGTTTACAGGCCGGGATTTTTACTCGTGACATCTACCGCGCCCAACAAGCCTGGGACACATTGGATGTGGGTGGCGTCGTTATTGGCGATGTACCCAGCTGGCGGGTTGATAATATGCCCTACGGCGGCGTCAAGGATTCCGGTTTAGGGCGCGAAGGCATTCGCTGGGCCATTGCGGATATGACCGAGGAGCGACTGATGGTGATTCGCACCCCCTGATTACGTCCGGTGTTTTACGAAAGCAAAAGCGATACAGGCTAGAGCAGTAGAGCAAAATGGCTCTACTGCTCTACTGCTCTACTGCTCTACTGCCAACTCCATGGCTAGCGGAACCGTCATTACGTAACTATAGTTACCGAAACATAGTTACCGAAACATAGCCACCGAAACCATTGCCATCAGAATCCCACAGCAATCAGAACGGCAACTCTCGCTCCGACAACTTGCCGATAATACCGGGCATAAAACGTTTGGCGTAATACATACCCCAAGCCTCCGGTGATACCGGCTGCACGGCCACATTCTTTCTCACTGCCTCAAGCACAACCCTCGCGACTTGCTCCGGGGTGTAATTGCGCTTCTGATAAAACTGCACCACTTTCCGGTGCCGCTCGGCATTGTTCATCTGCCCCTCCATAATGGAATTGGCAACAATGGGGGTATTAATAATCCCCGGACAGATCGCCGTTACACCAATATTGTGTTTGGCCATATCGCCACGCAACGCTTCGGTAAAGCCCCGCACGGCAAACTTGCTGGCCGCATAAATCGGCATATCCGGCGCTGCAATAAACGCAGCCGCAGACGCCGTATTGATAATATGACCACCCTGACCGCGCTCCACCATATTGGGCAGAAACGCATGGCAACCATGAACAACACCCATCAGGTTGATATCCATTACCCGACGCCAGGTTTCCAGCGTGGTATCAAGAAAACGGCCCGCGCTGCCAATACCGGCGTTATTCATCACAATGTCCAGCGCCTCAATCTCGGCATGTACCGTAGCCGCCATAGCTGCTACGGACTCCGCATCCGCGACATTGCATTGCAGCGTGCGAACGGTAGCACCATGAGCCCGTGCCAGGCGGGCCGTCTCCGCATTACCGTCATCATTAATATCCGACAACCACAGACGCGCGCCAACCTCGGCAAACGCCAGTGCCGTAGCACGGCCGATACCACTACCGGCGCCGGTAATCAGGATTTCCTTGTCTTTAAACTTCTTCATGTGCTGCCTCTGCATTCTCAGGGTATGGCAACTATGATGTGACTGAAGGATTCAGAACATGGCCGATTGCGCCAACACATCACCAATCGCAACGCCTATTACACAACCTCAGCACTGACTTCTCTGGAGGCTGCATCACCACTCATCAATCGCCACTGGGACAGGGCTCGCAGCCACTGCTCAGCCAGTCGCCGGGAAAGGCTACACATCTGCAAAGCAGTATCGAGACTGGCACGACTGATTCGACCACTCAATGCCGCCTGCAGCAGCTGCAACTTCACCTGCTCATAGGCTGGTGCCAACTCGACAAAATCCAGTGATCCTTCCGTACCACTGAAAATAGACTCCATATGCTGTGACACGCGAGTAAACCAGCTCGCCAAAGGGTCCTGTAAGTGTGGTTTGTCGGCGCTGCGCTCCAATGCATCGGACAGTTCATCCATACGCTGCAAGGTATCTTCCACATACAGCAAATTATGCTGAATGCTCCATCCTCTGGAAAACTGTTCGGCGGTTTTTCCACTAATCGGATAACGCGCAGCCTCGACAAAAAAGTCACCAATCTTCTGCAAACGCTGGTACCGCTGTAAGCTGTCAGAGCGCAAGCTCGCCACCTTCGCAGGCAGTGCGGACAGAGATCCCGGCACTTTCTCCAGTAGCGGCTCGAATTCCCGACAAATTGCCACCGGCGCAGCATCCGGCACGGAGGCTACGTTCTGATCAAGAAAACGCAAGCTGACACCCTGCTCTTCTGCTTGTATAAAACGCCCCATCAAGAAACGACTCATCAGGGGTTCCAATGGCCACATCAGCACCAGCCCCAGCACATTGAACAGCGTATGAAACAATGCCAGCAATGTGACGGGCTCATTATGCTGGCCGGTCAGATGGCCAATCCAGAGCACCAGCGATAACAAAGGTGACAGCAGCAGCAGCGCCACCACACCGGTGGACAGATTGAAAATCACATGGGCTGCCGCCAGTCGCTTGGCATTACTGGTAGCTCCCAAAGTAGCCAGCAGTGCCTTGGTGGTCGTTCCGATATTGGTGCCAATAACCACTGCCGCCGCATCAGAAAAACCAATCAAATCCCCGGCTAACGCAGTGAGCACAATGGCAACCGCAGCACTGGAACTCATCATCAGGGTGGTCAGCACAAAACCAATCACCACCATTGAGATCAGACCATAGCTGTCACCATCCAAGGTCACTCTTTCGCTGAGAGCGCCAAACCCACCAGATAAAGTTTCAATACCCAAAAACAACAGACCAAAACCCGCCAGCGCCATGCCCAAAGAACGAAAGCGCTCCGTCGGTGAAAACACCCGCAACAAGGCACCCAGACCAATAATCGGCAACGCAAAGGCATCAATCTTGAACTTGAAGCCAATCAACGCCACCAACCAGGCCGTTAACGTGGTCCCGAGATTACTGCCGAAAATCACCCACACGGCGCGCTGAAAATTCATCAGGCCCGCATTGACGAAGCCGATGACCGCCACGGTAACGACGCTGGACGATTGCACTAACCCGGTTAACAGAACACCGGACATTAGCCCGCGACGACGGTTTGATGTCCAGCGAGCCAGTAGCTGTTCCAGTGACGCCCCCGCCGCCAGCCGCAACCCCTCGGTAATCAGCCACATGCCCAACAGGAATAGTCCAATCCCGCCGAGTGCTGTGGTGACGTATTGCATGCAAACTTCCTCTCGTATACTGGGTAGATGTGTGGCGTTTGTGATTGCACTCATCTTGTCCGATGTTGGACGATTTGCAAAGGGTTATCTTGCCAGTCTATCTGGCATCTTTTACCCTGTCCGCCCTAGATTGGCTTTTTGGGTGTTGTTGCCTGATGACTGTTCGCATGTTGCACTGGATGAGCCGTTTACCGTTGGGCGTATTGCAGCAGTTTGCGCGTATGCTGGCGGGCTTGTTTTGGCTATTTCCTGAGCAAGGCATGCTCAAGGTGATTCGGCGCAATCTGATCATCGTCTATCCAAACATGCCAGAAACGCAGCTCCGCCGTTTAAGCAAGCAGGCATTACGCAATCAGTTATTGAGCTTTATTGAGTTTTTATATTGTTGGGGCAATCCACCGAGCCGCTGTCTGGCACGTGCAGGCGAGATTACCGGCAAACAGATTCTTGATCAGGCGTTGGCTGACCCGAAGGGCTGTGTGGCGATTGTGCCGCACTATGGCAGTTGGGAACTGATGAATGCGTGGCTGAATCAATACACCACGCCAGTAGTGATGTATAAGCCCAGCAATAATCTTGAGCTAGATCAGTTTGTATTAGAAGCACGCAGTCGGATGAATCAGACCATGGTACCGACTGATGATCGTGGTGTGCGGATGATTTTTCGGGCGTTAAAAACGGGTGGATTTACGATTATTTTGCCGGATCATACGCCGAAGGATACTGGCGGAGTGGATGCGGATTTTTTGGGTTTGCCGACTTTGACCACGACGCTAGCATCTAAGTTGATTCAAAAAACCGGCTGTCGGGTGGTGATGTTGTCGTGTGTGCGCGATGCCAGTGGCCAGCGGTTTGATTATACGATTGATGCGGTGGATGATGCGGTAGTGGGCGAAATCGAAAGCT